>CALVIV010000024.1 GCA_944331935.1 uncultured Bacilli bacterium
AATATACTAAATATTATTAATTACAAGACTAAATTCCCATCTTATTTAAAACGGGAACTTTGAATTTTATTTAATGACAAATATTATTGACAGTTAATATATTTTTTGTTATTATTTAATAGTAGGATATGGAGGTTAATTTAAATGAAGAGAAGAATTAATAAAAAGGGATTTACATTAATTGAGTTACTAGCTGTTATCATTATTTTAGCAATATTAATGACATTAGCTATTACAGCAATGTCTGGTTATATTAGAGGAGCTAGAAAGGATACTTTTGTTACAACTGCTCAACAATATGCAAATGCAGTTAGACTTAGTTTTGTAAACGGTGAGTATGATGCATCTTTGATGCCAGCTAGAGGCCAATGTTTAGCAGTTTCAATTAAATCAGTTGCACTTGAAAGTGGATCTCATGAAAGCCCATTTGGACAAGCCTTTTCAAACTTAAGTTATGTTATCATTTTAAATGATACTAAAACAGGACAAGATAAATATGAATATTTTGTACAGATGACTGATGCTGCTGGTAATGGTTTTGGTGTTTTACAAGAAAGTACCCTTGATGGTGACTTAGTAGTTGAAAAAGATGCAGCAAGTCAAACTAACTATGCAAGTTCTTTTGCCAAAGGTAAATCTATAAAACTATATAAAGCTACTAGTAATACAACATTTACTGCCTATACAAGATCAACATGTACTTTATCAGGAGTTATAAGTTAATATTAAAATCACTAAAGAGTATGAAAATACTCTTTTTCTATTGTCAAATTTTAAAATTTCGTTATAATAAATATTAGTTCTTTTAGGGAGGAATATAAATGGCGAAGTTACCTATTTTAATTATTAATAATGCAATACTTTTTCCAGGAATGGAGTATCGTGGTGAGACAGTAGATTTTTTTGAACAGGGAATTATTGATGCAGTAGATAAGACTGATAATAAAGAATTAATTATAATTCACTCTATTGATAATATCAGTACTGATGATGTGACAGAGTTCCCTAAGATAGGACTTTTAGCAACCCTAACTTTAAAACTTAATATTCCAAACTCAAAAATGCGTTATATATTTATAGGCTTAAAAAGAATAGAGATAAGTTCTTATGAAGAAGAAAATGGTGTTTATTATGCTAATTATAAAGAAATAGAAAATACTACTAATAATTCTTTAGAAGAAGATAAATACTTAAATATGTTATATCGTAATTATGAGAGATATGTTAGAGAAATATCTAGTGTTAGTAATGCGATGTTAGGTGAGATATCATCAATTAAAAGCTTAGATAAATTAACAGACTTTATAGTATCTTTTCTTAATCTTTCTCCTGATACTAAGAAAAGTTATTTGTATGAATTAGATCCTATTAAAAGAGCGATTAATTTAGTAAGTCAGTTAAAAGAAGAGATAAATCTTGCTAAACTTGAAAAAGAAATAGAAGCGAAAGTTCATAAAAGAATAGATGAAGATCAAAGAAAATACTACTTATCTGAGAAATTAAAAATAATATCTAATGAACTTGGTACTGTTAGTAGTAAGAATATGGTTATAGATAATTATAATAAGAAGTTAAAGAAACTTAAGTGTTCTAATAAAGTAAGAAATAAGATTAAAGAAGAGATAGAACATTATAAGTCTATAAATGAAAATGTTCCTGAAGCTTCTATATTAAGAGAATATCTTGATTTAATGTTGAGTCTTCCTTGGGACTATAAAACAAAAGATGTTACAGATATTAAAGAAATAGAAAATACTTTAAATAATAGTCATTATGGTCTTACTAAAGTAAAGGAGAGAATCGTGGAGTACATTGCTGTTAAACAGAATTCTCCTAAAGAAAAGAGTCCTATTCTTTGTTTAATAGGACCACCTGGTGTAGGTAAGACTTCTCTTGCTAAAACTATTGCAAAAGCCCTTAATAGACGTCTTGTTAGTGTTTCTGTTGGAGGAGTTAATGATGAAGCAGAGATAGTGGGACATAGAAGGACTTATGTAGGGGCTCTACCTGGTAGAATAATTAGTGGGATAAGAAAGTGTGGTAGTTCTAATCCTGTCTTTATAATAGATGAGATAGATAAGATGACTAAGAACTTTAGAGGAGATCCTGCTAGTAGCCTTTTAGAAGTCTTAGATAAAGAACAAAATAGTACTTTTTATGATCATTATCTAGAAGAAGAGTATGACTTATCAAGTGTCTTATTTATCGCTACTGCTAACTATGAAGATCAAATACCACCTGAACTTAGAGATAGATTAGAGATTATTTATTTAGACTCTTATACTGAGTATGAAAAGTTATCTATCGCTAAAAACTATTTAATACCTAAAGCTTTAGATGAACATGGACTTACCTCTTTACAAGTTAATTTTAGTGATAAAGCCATACTAGATATTATTAATTACTATACTAAAGAAGCAGGGGTTAGGAATTTAGAAAGACTAATATCTAAGATACTTAGAAAGATAGTTAAGCAAGTATTGACACTTAATGAGCCTGTCTTTTATGAAGTTACTAGTAAAGACTTAGAGAAGTACTTAGATAGGAAAATATATACTAATAGAGAAAATAAAGAAACTAAATTAAAAGGTGTTGTTAATGGTCTTGCTTATACCCCATATGGTGGAGATATCTTACCTATAGAAGTAAATCATTATAAAGGAAGTTCTAACTTAGTTTTAACAGGTTCCTTAGGTGATGTTATGCAAGAGTCTGCTAAGATTGCTTTAAGTTATATCAAAGCTAATGCTAAGAAGTTTAATTTACCTAAAAGTATCTTTGATGATGATATACATATTCATGTTCCTGAAGGTGCTATACCTAAAGAAGGACCAAGTGCTGGTATCGCTCTTACAACCGCTTTAATTAGTGCTTTTACAAACATTAAAATATCTACACATATTGCTATGACAGGAGAAATAACTCTTCAAGGAGATATTATCGAAATAGGAGGAGTTAAAGAAAAAGTATTAGGAGCCTATAGAGAAGGAGTAAAGACTATTTATTTACCTTTAAAAAATAAAGCCGATGTTAAAGATGTACCTAAAGAGATAAGAGAAAAGTTAGAGTTTATTTATGTTTCTAATTATAAAGAGTTATATAAAAAGTTATTTGTTAGTGAGGAAGTATGCAGTTAAGAGATTTATCTATAGAAAATAGACGCTATGCTTTAAATATAAAAGCCGATATGACTGATGATGAGAGATTAGATGTTCTTAAAACAAATGATTATAATTCAACTATGAAAGGAATACATGCACTACTTGTTAGTGAACCTAGTTTTTTCCTTGTCAATGAAGACTTTTTAGATACAGCATTAGAAGTATCTACTATCTATAATGATAGATATGCTAAAGATAGATTAAGTAAGTTAAAAGAATTAGAACAAAGCGAAATGGAGAAAAGAGCAAGGGCATATATAGAAAGTGAATATTTGAAAAGAGACTTTCTCTTTACTTATGAAGATTATTTAGAACTATTAGAATTAGATGATTTACTATTAAGAGAGACTAACTATAACTATCTTTTAGGGAATCCTTATATAATATACTCTATAAGTTATATAAAGAAAGAATTTAGTGATTATTATAGTGTTAATAGGAAAGCAGATAATTATTTACTAACAATATTAAATATCTTAGAGAAAAGAAATTACTATGATACTGAAGCAGTTGTTGCAATTAATAGTATTTTAGAATTATTTCCTGATAGAGAAGATGAAAAGATTATTACTTTTGCAAAGAAGATATAGTAATAATCTTTTTTTATTGTGTCATTTAATGTATCATTTATTGTGTCATTTAATGTATCATTTATTGTGTCAATTATATTATTTTTTATGTTTTTTCTATAAAAATAGTATATAATAATTATATATGAGAGGAGTGATAAAGTTGATGTTTAAGGAAGATTCTAGAACAGAATTAAAAGAGATAGTTACAGATAAACTGGAAGAAGAAGTAATTGCATTTTTAAATAATAATGGTGGAAATATTTATATAGGCATAAATGATAGTGGTAAAGTTATAGGTATAAATGCAAATATTGATTCACTTCAAAATATAATAAAGGATAGAATAAAAAATAATATATCACCAACTACAATTGGTTTATTTGATATAGATGTAGAGATTTTTGATGATAAAGAAGTTATTCATATTACTGTTGCAAATGGTAATGAAAAACCATATTATTTAAAAAGTAAAGGCATGACTTATGAGGGGTGCTTTATTAGAATAGGTAGTTCAGTTGAACATATGCATCAAAATGAGATAGATGATATGTTGTCTGTTAAACTTAAACCATCTTTAAAAAAAATAGTTTCTCCTAAACAAAAACTTACTTTTTCCCAACTTAAAATTTATTATGAGGAAATGGGATATCCTATTAATAATAATTTTTTAGAACAGCTTAACTTAAAAACAGAAGATGGAAAATTTAATTATTTAGCATATCTATTAGCAGATAATAATGAAATATCTATAAAGGTGGCAACATATTCTACTACAGATTCATATGATTTGATAGAAAGTGAAGAATATGGTTATTGTTGTCTTATAAAAAGTGCTAAAAATATTATTAATAAGTTTAATCAAGTTAATAAAACATTTACTAAAATAACATATGAAGATCGTAAAGAAGTTAAATTGTTTGATTCTATTGCAGTAAAAGAAGCAATTACTAATGCTTTAGTTCATAATGCTTGGGAAAGAGAATATCCTCCAAAGTTTGAAATTTTTAGTGATCATATTTCAATTTCTTCAACAGGAGGCTTGCCAAGAAATTTTACAGAAGAGGATTTTCTTAATGGTTTTTCTGCACCTAGATATCCGGAGCTTATGAGAGTATTTAAAGATTTAGATTTAGTGGAGCAGTTAGGTACAGGCATTATTAGGATATTAAAAGTATATGATAAAAGTGTTTACCAATTCTATCCAAATTTTATTAGAGTTAATTTTAAATTTGATTATCCAGAAAGGGAAATTAATAAGTTAAGTATGCTTAGTGATGATAATATGACTAATATTCAAATTAAGATTATAAATTTAATGAAAGAAGATAAATATGTTACTCAAGACGAGCTAGCAGAAAAAATATGTGTTAGTCGTTCAACTATTGCTAGACAAATTAAGCTATTAATAGAAGAAAACAAAATTAAGAGAAGTGGTTCAAAAAAGAATGGTTATTGGGAAATTATATAAGATTATTACTTTTGCAAAGAAGATATAGTAATAATCTTTTTTTCTTGTCATATATTAGAACTAAGGAAAGGAGATAATGTATGAAACAAATAGTAACTTTAGAAAAAGAGATAGCTTTTAAAACGATGGTGGGAGAAATTAGTAGTATCTCATTAGAACCTGATCTTGCTTTCATTAACGATAGTGAAATTGAAGGTAACTTAATAATTAGTGGTACTTATAAAATGACTGAAGCTAGTACAATAGAAGAAGAATTTAGTTATAAAGTTCCTGTAGAAATTATGCTTACTACAGCTTTAGAAGAAGAAACAAGGAAAGTAGATATTAATAATTTTACTTATGCGATTGTTAATGAAGAAGCTTTAAGTATTACAGTAGAACTTTTAATAGAAGGTTTAGAGAAAATAGAAGTAGAAGAGGAAGAAGTAGAAGAAGTTATAGAACCTAAAGAAGAAGTGAGTGACGATGTAAGAGAGATTAAAGATGAAAATATAAGAGAAAGTGAGAATGTAGAAGATAATACTAAAGAAGAAATAGAAGTATTAACTACTGATGAAGAGAAAGAAGAAGAACCTGTAAACTTGGAAGAGAAATTACCTAGTTTAGAAGAAGTACCTGTTATGAAGGAAGAAAAAGTTACAGAACCTGCTATGAAAGAAGATACTAGTAATAAACAAGTAATGGACTCTATCTTTTCAGCTTTCGCTAATACCGAAGAGACTTATTCTACATATTCAGTTTATATATTAAGAGAAGATGATAACTTAGAAGAAGTAATCGCTAAATATAATACTAATAGAGAAGTACTTTCGGAATATAATGACTTAGATAACTTAAAAGTAGGCTCTAAACTTATTATTCCTACCTCAGTAGAATCTAATGATTAATAAATATACTTACTTAAAAGATATTAAAGTAATAGATTATGATAAGATGAGAGTCTTAATTAAAAAAAAGAAAAAGTATGATATAGATAAAATATATAAATACTTAGATGATCATAATATTAATAACTATTTAAGGCCCTTTAAAATAACAGATAAAGACTTATATTTTAATTACTTAGATAAAAAAGACTTAGATAATGATGAAGTTGCTAAACACTTAGTCTATGCTTTAGCAGATTTACAGAATAAAACTACTATATATAAAGAGATAGATAAAGATAAATTAAAAGAAGAGTATGATACCTTTAATAATAAAATAAACTACTTAGAAGAGTATTACTTTACTATGCAAGATATAATTGAAAATAAAGTATATATGTCACCATCTGAATATCTATTTATTAGAAATGTATCAATTATCTATAGTGCCTTAAACTACTCTAAACATCTAGTAGAGTCCTGGTATAAAATAATGAAAGAAAAAAATCGTGAAAGATATGTTTATGCTCATGGTAAATGTGAGTTAAGTCATTTTATAACTTCAGATAATGATTATTTTATAAGCTTAGAGAAAGCTCATTTAGAAAGACCTCCCTATGATTTTATTTACTTCTTTAAGAAAAACTATGATGATACTGATATGTTAAGTAATTTTAGGCTTTATCAACATAGATATCATTATAAAGAAGAAGAATATCTTTATTTACTTATAAATATAACAATACCAGATAAAATAGATATATATCCATCTAGTTTAAGTAAATGTATAGAATTAAATAAGTTTTTTGATAGATTAAAAGTAACTAGTGAGTTCATTTCAAAAAATGAGAAAGACAAGAAGCACTATGAAAAGCACTAATTCTATTAATAATAATAGAGCATGTATTCTTGTTACTAGAAATAATAAAAGTATAGCTTGATAACATATGATAACTGCAAGGGCAAGTAAAGAACCTAAATAGAAGATACTACTTCTTCTTTTTTGTTTACAAAAATTACATCTACAGAATGGACTATGTTTATTTCCTTTAAAACGCATAAACATCACCTGTAATAGTTTATGAAATAGTAAAAAAGATGTTAAAATTCTAAAAATAATGGTAGAATGGAAATAGGGGAAGTGGTAGTAATGACATACGATATAGATGAGATTGATAAAATATCAAGAAAAGTTATGGGGTTTAGTAGAGACGATGTTCTTGATTATAATGAAGTTGTTTTAAAGTATGCTTCATTACTGTCTATGTATGCTACTAATTTGTCGGCTAAGGAATTTTTAAATTTAGATTATTTTGAAACTTTAAATTATAGCTTTAATCATTGTACAGGGTTTGTTTTAGAAGATTATATCGATACAAATGAAATTTATATTAAGGAAGGAACAAAAAATAATCCTCGTTCTAATGCTGTCTTAAATGCAGGTAAAAAGGTCGTAGAACGTTTTAATCTTTATGGTTTAGAAGAAATAGGTAGTAATATGGCAATAGATTTTGTTATTATTGGTAATGCTATAAATGATTATGAAAAGTCTTTAGAAAATGATAATATTAAAATACTTAGTTAGGAAGTGAAATTATGAGAAAAGTAAATACATTAGTTAAAAAAAGCGATGTTACTAAGTTAAAGAGTTATTATGGAGAAGCTTTAGGTAATAAAGATTTTAAAGATTATGTAGATAATCTTGATGTAAGTAGTGATGTTTTAATTAAATATACTACTAGTATCGAAGATGCTGTTAAAGAAAAAAATAATTGTAAAGCTTGTCCTGGACTTAAGAATTGCCCTAATACTTTAAAAGGACATGTTTATACTGCTATTAAAGATGGAAATAATTTAAATTTTAGTTATATACCTTGTGATAAATTAATTAAAGAAGAAAATACTTATGCTTATAAGAAAAATATTACTTGTTTTGATTTACCTAAAGAGATAAGTGAAGCATCCTTTTCTAAAGCTTATCGAGATGATAAAAAACGTCTTCCCATCTTTAAATATTTTAAAGAGTTTATGGATAGTTATACAAAAGATAAGAAAGGTAAAGGTCTATACTTAAGTGGTTCTTTTGGAAGTGGTAAAACCTATTTAGTGGCAGCATTATTTAATGAACTTGCTAAGAAAAATATCTCATCTGCTTTAGTGTATTATCCTGAACTTTTAAGAAGTTTAAAATCATCTTTTGGAAGTGATTATGAAGAAAAATTTGATTTTATTAAGACAGTACCACTATTACTCTTAGATGATATAGGAGCAGAGAATACTACTTCTTGGAGTAGGGATGAAGTCTTAGGACCAATATTACAATACCGTATGGAAGAAGAATTACCCACCTTCTTTACATCTAATTTAACTTTAGAAGAGTTAGAGAGTACTTTAAGTAACACTAATAATGGTATTGAAAAGATAAAAGCGAAAAGAATAATAGAAAGAATTAAACAATTAACTGTTTCTTTAGAGTTAATTAGTAAAAATAGAAGAAATTAAAAGAAGTTATGGAGGTATATATGAATAATAAAATGAATAATATGTTAAAAGAATTTTTAGAAAATACTGATGCAAAAAATGAAGAAGAGTTAAACGAAGCTTTAGGAAAGTTTTTTGAACAATACAATGAGGGAGAAATAGAGTATGAAAACACTCCTTTAGATGATGCTTTTGAATTATTAGAAGAAGCAGAAAATGCTAAGACTATAAAAGAAGCGAAAAGGCTTGCTAAAAAAGCCTTTGCAACAAGTAATGCCTGCTTTGATGCTAAACTATTTTTAGCAGACTTAGAAGAAAACTCTCTTAAAGCCAATAAAATATTAAATGAAGGATTAGAATTTGAAAAGAAGAGATTAGAACAAGAAGGCTATTTTGGTAAAGAAAACATTGGCTCATTTTATGGTATTTTTGAAACAAGACCATATATTAGAGGACTTTGTACTAAAGCTAAAAATTTAAGTAGTGAAGGTAAATATAAGAAAGCAATTGAAGTTTGTAAAGAAATACTTAGATTAAACGAAAATGATAATACAGGTACAAGATACTTATTAATGGCTTTATATGCCGTTATTGAAGATGAAAAAGCTATGTTAGATTTATATAAAAAATATAATGAAAATTGTTTAGAGATGCTATTTCCTTTATTTGTATTATATTATAAAAAAGAAGATGATAGTAAAGCTAAAAAATATTTAGACATGATTAATAAAGCTAATAAGCATTTTATTAAGTTTTTCAAAGGAACATTAAAATTAGAAGAAGACAGTATGCCTGGATATTATTCTATAGGAAATGCAAGTGAAGTAGTAATGCATATGAGAGAATATTTTTTCTTAGTTATAACATTAAGTAATATAAAAGATTATATTATCGAAAATAGTAAGAACAATAAGAAGTAAAATGTACTTTACAGATTAATTTAAGATGTGATAGAATTAGAATAGAAAATAGAAGAAAGAAGGTAAGAATATGAGAAACCTATGTTTACAATATGTTACCTGGGGGGGGGCAGTTTAGTAAATATAAGTAATAAAATTACTTTCTTTCATAGTGTAAAGAGAATAGAGTAGAGGAGTATTCTATTCTTTTTATCACGTCAAAATAATTGATAAATGGGATTATATGTGGTACTATTTAAATAGTATAAAAGATAGGTAATTGGATAGACTTATAGAATAGAGAGGTATTAGTTTATGAAGAAGAAAGAAAACATAGTAATAATAGTGGCTTTAATAATAATGGTAATTGCAATAATAGGAGTGAGTTATGCGGCTTTTAATTATAGTGGACTAGGTAGTAAAGTAAACACTATAACAACAGGAGCGATAAAGATGACTTACACTGAAGATGATAATATCATCAGCATGAGTGGAGCATTACCTACGACTGATAAGACAGGAAAAGTAAGATTAAATCCTGGAGAGTATTTTGATTTTACAGTAAGTAGTGAGATTACAGGTAATGTCAATATCAATTATGAGATAAGTGCAAAAGATGTAACTACATCAGACAGAAAGATAGATGGTTCTAATATAAAGTTATATCTAACAAGATTAACAGATGATGGTGAAGAAGAGTTAATGACACCAGAGACTTACAATGAAGAGAGTAGTGCTAATAACTTTACAGGAAGACCAGCAGGAGAGATGAGTTTATATACAAGTAGTATGAATAGTAGTGAAACAAATAATTATAGACTTAGAATGTATGTTGATGAAAGTTATAATCCTCAAGGAGATGGAGGTAATTTAGAGTTTAGTGTACAAGTTAATGTCTATGGAAGAGATAGGTCAGCAGATGAAGTAAGCAATGTGTTGTTATCTAATATACCAGAAGCTAATCTATATGATGATGGGATAGATACCTTTATAACTGGAGAAGATCCAAATAACTATATATGGTATAGTGGTAAATTATGGAGAGCAGTATCTGTTAATAATGAAGCTAAAACAACTAAATTAGTAACCCAGTGGAATATAAGCACAACTAGCTATAATTATAGTGAACAAATTGATTTTGAAGGGAGTTATATGGAAGATTGGTTAAATGATACTTCTGTAGATGGCTTTTTAGGTAATTTAAGGGAACCTGATAAGTTTATAGTAACTGATGCTAAATGGGATGCAACATTAGATGCAACTTCACTAGGAAGTATAACAAGACCTAATGGAACAACAGCAGTAACAGATTCAGTAGGTTTACTTAATATCTATGAATATCAAATGGCATCAAAAGGATACATATCAGAAGGAAACTGGAGTACTATGGTCTCTAATGGTTATTTAAATAATGGGCTTTCTTGGTGGACTTTAACACCAAATAGTGCATATTATCATGCATATTATGTTCGTTGCGTCGGCAACTCTGGTACCGGTGGCACTTGTTATCCATCTTCTATGGATGGAATTGGTATTCGGCCATCAATAAATCTAAAATCTGCTGTCAAGATTGTTGATGGCAATGGCACAGCAAATAATCCATATCGTTTAGAAGGAGATAATGATATTAATTTATCAGGTACATTACTTTCTACAAGATATAGTGGTGAGTATGTAAAATTTGGTATAGGAGAAAATACTTTATATAGAATTGTAAGTCATGAAAATGGAACAGGAACAAAAATAACAAGTGCCATACCTCTTAGTGAAAGCGAATCTTTTGTAAGAATGGCATTTGGAAATTCAAGCAGTGAAGATAATTATTCACTTAATAGTGTAATAGGAACATTTTTAAATGGAGAATATCTAACAAGTTATGTAGATAGTACATATAGTAATATGATAGAAGATAATACTACTTGGTATTTAGGTACAATACGTAGTTCTTCATATAAAACAGCAAAATATAGTGATGAAACAGCAACTACTTTAACTGATAATACAACAACAGCAAAAGTTGGATTGCTAAGGTTAGGGGAGTTAATGGCTGGTGAATTTTATGATGCTACTAAATATTATAATACTAGTAATTCATCTACATATGCTCTTGCAGCTTATTGGACTTTAACACCAAGTGGTGTGATGAGATTATCACAGTATTCTGGAAGTGTTGATGGAGTACATTATGTTGGTCCACATTCTGACCCACTTTCATATAGTCCTAGATCAAGTTATGGTATAAAACCTGCTCTTAACTTAAAATCAAATGTTGTAATAACATCTGGAGATGGTACTAAAGAATGCCCTTTCACTTTAGCTCTTCAATAAAATGCTTAACTGATAAATGTTTTTAGCAATATTTGTCAGTTTTTTCTTTCTTTTTGTCATATAAATGCTATAATATTATTAGTTTGGTAGGAAAGTTGGTGATTTTCTTATGGATTTTACCTTTAATAGTAAAGAAGAATTATATCAAATGATAGAACCAGCATTAGATGCTAAGAAAAGTGAATTAGATAGACTTGGGTATCGTTATATTCATAAAAATGATGTGTGGAACTATCTAATACTAACTAAATGGACTAAAGCTCATAACTTAGAACTTAGTGATATTGTTAGTGATATCTTAAACTGTGATAATAAGCTATTAAATAAATATCTTAAAGATAATCTTGCCAAAAGAGATAATATAGAAATCATTTAGAAACATAATCGGAGGTATGTCATGAAGAAAGATAAGAAACTTAAAGAAAAAAAGATAAAAAAAGAAAGAGGTCATATGGCTAAAGAGAAGAAAAGTATGCTATTAAAGACAGGATTACTAGTAGTAATCGCTGCCATAGTATGCTTTTTAATAGTACCATTATTTAAGTCATTAAACTTTGGACTTGATTTACAAGGAGGTTTTGAAATACTTTATGAAGTTAGTCCTATTGATGGAAGTAAAATGACTAAAGATAAGTTAAATGCAACTTACAAAAGTATGCTTAAACGTATTGATACTTTAGGAGTTAGTGAACCGGAAATAACTTTAGAAGGTAATGATAAGATTAGAGTTAAGCTTGCAGGTGTTACTAATAAAGATGAAGCAAGAGAGACTTTATCTACTGTTGCAACATTAACTTTTAGAGATAGTGAAGATAACTTACTTATGTCTAGTGATGTTTTGGAAGCAGGAGGGGCTAGACTTACAACTGATGCTAATGGTAGACCTGCTGTTAGTTTGGCAGTTAAAGATAAAGATACTTTCTATAAAGTAACTAATGCTGTTAAAGATTATGAAAATAACGTCATAGTTATTTGGCTAGATTATAATGAAATGACTGATTCTTATGCTAGTGAAGCTAGTATGTGTGGAACAAGTGAGAGTAATTGTATAAGTGCAGCGACTGTTAGTGAAGGTTTTGCTAGTGATGTTATTATTCAAGGTAACTTTACAGAAGAAGAAGCTAGTAATTTAGTTGATTTAATTAATTCAGGTAGTCTTCCTGCTAAACTTACAGAAATATCTAGTAAGACAGTAGGAGCTAGTTTTGGAGATGCTACTCTTACTATGACAATGTATGCAGGTATTGCCGGTGTTCTTGCCATTATTATATTACTTATTGGTATTTATAATTTTGCAGGTATTATCTCTGCAGTATCTATACTTTTATATACCTTATTCGTATTTGCAGCCTTTTGGTTGATAGGAGGAGTCTTAACTCTTCCTGGTATTGCCGCTTTAATTCTTGGTATAGGCATGGCAGTTGATGCTAATGTTTTAACATATTCTCGTATTAAAGAAGAACTACTTAAAGGAAGAAGTTTAGAAACGGCCTTTAAAAATGGTAGTAAAGCAAGTTTTGGAACAATCCTTGATGCTAACCTTACAACCCTTTTAGTTGCCATTATCATGTTCTACTTAGGTGAATCTAGTGTTAAAGGATTTGCAACTATGTTAATCATTAATATTATTGTAACAATGGTTACTATGGTCTTTATTACAAGATTCTTAATGAAGATGTTTGTTAAGACTAAATACTTTGATAATAAATTAAATTTATTTATTGGTGTACATGAAGAAAATATAAATAAAACTGATAAGAAACCTACATATAATTATCTAGGACTTAGTAAATTCTTCGCTGCCTTTAGTTTAGTAGTAATACTTGCATCAGTTGTTATGTTTGCTTTTAAAGGAATGAATCTTGGTATTGACTTCCAAGCAGGTAGTGATATAACTCTTGCAACAACAGAAGTTAGTGAAAAAGACTTAAGAAGTGATTTAAAAGAGTTAAAACTTGATGAAGTAAGTATTGATATTACTAGTAGTGAGACTGATATTAGAGTAAGTGATGAGTTAAAAGAAGATGAGATTAATAAAGTCGAGAGTTATTTCTTAGATAAATATAATGCTAGTGTCGATATTGGAGTTGTTTCTAATGTCGTTAAACAAGATTTAATTAAAAATGCCATATTCTCAATAGTTATCTCTTTAATAGGAATAATTCTATATATTACCTTTAGATTTAAATTTAGTTATGGTATTTCATCAGTTATCTGTTTAGTACATGATGCCTTAATGATGGTTGCAAGTATTATTCTTTTAAGAGTAGAAGTAAATTCAATGTTTATTGCGGCGGTACTTGCCATTATTGGATATTCTATAAATAATACAATAGTTGTCTTTGATAGAGTAAGAGAAAATTTAAGAAAGAAAGATAAAGAAAACCTTAATAAAGAAGAACTTAAAGATGTAGTTAATATAAGTATTAAAGAAACTATGGCAAGAAGTATTTATACATCATTAACTACCTTACTTCCAGTAATTGCCTTATTAGTTATGGGAAGTAGAGAAATATTAACCTTTAATGTAGCGATGATAGTAGGATTAATCGCTGGTACTTATTCATCATTATTACTAGCAGGATGGCTTTATGTGTTCTTTGCAAGTAAGAAGAAAAATAACAATAAAAAGAAAAGAGTAGTTAAAGAAGTTAGTGAGAAGACTATTAAAGGTATAAATGATTAAAGTTAAGTAAAGGGGTGAAAGACGTGAAAAAAGATACTATTACAATAGATGATTTAATGGATAAAGTAGACTCCTATATAAAAGACCCTAAAGAGCGAGAAAAGATACTTGATGCTTATTACTATGCTAAAGAAAAACATGCTGGACAGTATCGTAAGAGTGGGGAGGAATATATTATTCATCCCCTTAATGTTGCCATGATACTTACTTCAATTTATTCAGATAGTGAGTGTTTAGTAGCTGCCCTTCTTCATGATGTAATAGAAGACTGTGATGTAGATATAGATGAGTTTAAAGAAAAGTTTGGTCTTACTGTCTATAAACTAGTAGATGGAGTTACTAAGTTAGGTAGGCTTCACTTTTCTACTGATAATGAATACTTAGTAGAATACTATAAAAAGATAATTGTTGGAATGAGTGAAGATGTTAGAGTAATTATTGTTAAACTTGCAGATAGACTTCATAATATGAGAACACTTTGGGCAACACCAGTTGAAAAACAAAAGAAAAAATCTAAAGAAGTCCTTGAAATCTTTGCCCCTCTAGCTCACCACTTAGGTATTCATAAAATTAAAAGTGAACTAGAAGACTTATCGCTTCGTTATTTAAAGCCAACAGTATTCTATGATATTGCTGATAAACTTAATAAAACAAAAGCAGAACGAGATACAACTGTTTATGAGATGCAAGAAGAAGTAACAGAACTATTAAATGAACATCATATACCTCATCAGATAAAGGGACGTGCTAAGAGTATTTATAGTATCTATAATAAACTTGATAAAGGTAAGAAGTTTAGTGATATCTATGATTTACTGGCTTTAAGAGTTTTAGTAGATACTGAACAAGACTGTTATCTTGCTCTTGGTCTAATTCATTCTAAGTTTAGACCACTACCTAAACGTTTTAAAGACTATATCGCTATGCCTAAGCCTAATATGTATCAGTCCCTTCATACAACCGTCTTTGGTATTGATGGTTATCTATTTGAAATACAAATTAGAACTTATGAAATGGATGAAGTTGCCGAAAACGGTATTGCATCTCACTGGGCTTATAAAGAAAATGGTGGTAGTAATAAAACAGCTAATCTTCAGTCTTTAACTACCCAAAAGCTTCAATTCTTTAAAGAGATAATGGAGTTAGAAAACGATAAGATGAGTAGTGAAGACTTTGTAAGTTCTGTTAAAGATGAAGTTTTAAATAATAATATCTATGTTTTCACTCCTAAAGGAGATGTCTTTGAACTACCTAAAGGAGCGACTCCTTTAGACTTTGCATATAAAGTTCATAGTAAAGTAGGGGAGACTACAGTTGGGGCTTTTGTTAATGGAAATATTGTTCCTTTGGATTATGAGTTAAAGAGTAATGATATAGTTAAAATAAATACTAATAAAAGTGCCCATCCATCAAAAGAGTGGTTAAATATCGTTAAAACTACAGGGGCTCGTAATAAGATTAAGAGTTACTTCAGTAAAAATGAAAAGGAAGTTTTAGTAGAGCGAGGAAAAGAATTCTTAGAAAAAGAGTTAAGAAAAAGAAAAATACCTCTTAATGACTTTTATAGTGATGAGAAAATTAAAGAAGTCTATAAAACTCTAAAAATAGATAATCTTGATGATTTATACTATGATATAGGTAGTGGTAAACATACTCCCAATAATGTTATTAATATAAATTATGAGAAAAAAGAAGAAGAGAAACCTAAACTACTTAAAAATATTGTCAAAATAAATGATAGTGCTTCAGACATAATAGTTGATGGAATAGACAAAATAAAAGTAAGTATCGCTTCATGCTGTAAACCAGTTCATGGTGATGATATTGTTGGTTATATTACAAGAGGTAATGGTATTACTATCCATAGAAGTACTTGCCGTAACTTAGCAAGTATGGATGATAGATGTATCAAAGTAAGTTGGGATGATAAACCTACTAATAAATATTATAGTGACTTAATTATTAGAACAGATACCCTAGATAATAAACTAGTTGATATTACTAGTACGGTTAGTAAAGATAATGCTTCTATTACTAGTATTAAAACAGTAAATAGAGATGAATATGCTACTTATGAGATGGAAGTAGTTGTTAGAGATTTAGAACACTTAAATAAATTAATACTAGATTTAAATAATTTACCATATATTACAAGTGTAGAAAGGTTGATATCATGAGAGTCTTAGTTCAAAGATGTAGTAATGCTAAGTGTGTTGTTAAAGGTAAAAATATTAGTGAAATAGATGATGGCTTAATGTTACTTGTTGGTTTTACTGATACAGATAATAAAGATACTGTTTTATGGATGGTAAAAAAGATTCTTAATCTTAGAATATTTCCTGATAGTAATGGTGTAATGAACTTATCTATCTTAGATACTAAAGGCTCTATTTTATCGATTTCTCAGTTTACTTTATATGCTGATACTACTAAAGGTAATAGACCTAGTTATATTAAAGCGATGGGTGGAGAGAAAGCAAAGTTACTTTATGAATACTTTAATAAAGCATTAAGTAGTTATGTTCCTACAAAGAGTGGAGTATTTGGGGCAGATATGGAAATTAGTCTAACTAATATGGGACCCACTACAATTATGTTGGAGAGATAATTATGTATAAAAATAAAATAAATTATAAATTATTAAACTTTTTAATCCTTATGGGACTTTTATATATTATAGTTACTAATATAGGTACTTGGTTTAATATCTTTTCATCTATTATTAGTATCTGTATGCCTTTTATTATTGCCTTTGCTATTTCTTATGCCCTTAATCCTATAGTAAGAAAACTAGTAGAAAAAGGGGTTAGAAAATCTCTTGCTGTTACTATTGTGGTTGTTGCTGTCTCTGCTATTATTATCGCTTTATTAGTTATAACCTTACCACTTCTATATAATCAACTTGTGATGTTTGCTACTAACTTTGGTAAAGTAATAGAAGATGTTGGTGATAAATTTAATATAAATCTAGACTTTATAACTGATAGTAGTGAAGGTTATTTAAACGATATAATTACTAGTTTAGGTAACTTTCTAAAAGATGGTACCATTGATATAGTAGGTAAAACGGCATCATTTTTAGGTAAAGTAGTAATCTGTTATGTTGTTTCTATCTATTTCCTTGCTTATATGGATAAGATAAGAGAGGTAGTGGCAAACTTCTTAAAACAAGCGAAATATAAGTATTATCGTTATGTTAAAGCTTTAGATACAGAGCTTAGTAATTATTTAAAAGGGCTTTTAACCTTTATGGTTATTCAGTTCTTTGAATATTCTCTTGTCTTTTTAATAGTAGGACATCCTAACTGGTTCTTATTTGGAGTCCTAGCTTCCCTCACTACCGTTATTCCTTATTTTGGAGGACTTATTACCAATTTACTTGCCCTTTTAACAGCATCAGTCATAAGTCCATCATTATTTATTGCCACCTTAGTTATCTGTTTAATATTCCCTCAGTTAGATGGTTATGTTATTTCTCCTAGAGTCTATGGTAAGACAAATAATGTAAACCCATTAATTACGATTATGATGGTATCAATTGGAGGGACAGTAGGAGGACCTCTTGGTATAATTATCGCTTTACCAGTATATATATTAATATCAGCAAGTTATAGATTCTTTAAAAATGATATCAAAAAAGGTGTTAAAAAAGTTAAAGCCGAGATAAGTTAAGTAAGTGTCAAGTAGTCCTGTAAACTTGATAAAGTGCTAGATTTGTGGTAAAATTATATATGCTTATGAAAAGCAAAGAAAAGAAAGCGGGTATTTTATGAGGACTTTTTATCCAAGTGAGGAGTTTAATAATATAATAATGCCAATTGTTAGTAATAGTGAGTATCAAAAGACAAAGAATTGTGTCCATCATGGCATGGATAGATATTCGCATATGATGAGAGTTGCTTACTATTCATATAAAGTAACTAAGTTTTGTCATTTAGATTATAGAAGTACAACAAGAGGAGCGGTTTTACATGATTTCTTTTTAGATGAGTATGATGAAAAAAGAGCTCATATGTTAGTAAATCATCCTAAAATTGCTTTAGAAAACTCTAATAAGTATTTTGATTTAAATGATTTAGAGCAAGATATAATTAAAGCTCATATGTTTCCTGTAGGTAAGACACTTCCTAGATATTTAGAAAGTTGGATAGTCAATGTTGTTGATGATATCGCTTGTTTCTATGAGAGAAGTTATGTCTTAAAGGAAAATATGTCTGTCGCTTGTAGTATGGTTATTTTATTATTCATGGTATTTTTCAAAAGATGGTGAACCTTATGAACATAAAAGAGTTGTTAGATGGTAATGTTAATAATATATCAATAGATGAAGAATTTACTATTCCTAAAGAAGAATATGCTAATACTGATATAATAGATTTAGCGAAAGTTAAAGTAAAAGGTAATCTAACATATCCTAATGTTGATGATTTATTATTAGAAGTAGATTGTTCTTCTACAATGAAATTAAATGATTCTGTTAGTTTAGAACCAGTAAATTATCCTTTTTCCTTTAAAATTAGTGAAAATGTATCTGATTTCTTAGAAAAAGATCAATTTACTCTTGATATTATTAGCATTTTATGGGAAAATATAGTACTAGAGATCCCTATTCGCTATAGCGAAGTCACTAATTATGATGAATATAAAGGGGATGGATGGAGAGTTATTAGTGAAGATGAGAAAAAGGTAAATACTAATAATCCCTTTAAAGATTTATTAAAAGAAATAGAGAAGGAGTGATAATGATGTTAAAGTTAGATATTCAAATGTTTGCAGTTCCTTTTAGAAAGGTATCTAAAACAAGAAAAAGAATGAGAAGAAGTCATAATGCAATTGATGTACCAGGAATGATTAAATGTCCTAACTGTGGAGAAATGATTAAAGCTCATCGTGTTTGTCCTAAATGTGGAAGTTATAAAGGAAAAACAGTTGTTGATATGACAGAGAAAGAAGAGGCTTAATAAAGTCTTTTTTATTGTTATTTTTTCTTTTTTTGTGATAGTATAAGGAAACAGAAAAGAGGAATAGTTATGAAAGTAATTAGAGATGAAGATAAAAAGAGTAATAAGTATATAATGAGGTTTGAAGTAGAAAAAGGTAATATTCAAAAAAATACTAGAAAAAATGCTTCTGCTGTTGAGATAACTACAGAAGATTATAATAATTTAGTAGTTTATATGGCTGATGGTTCGAAACCAAGATATGCTAATATAGAAGAGAATAAAGTAAGGTTATTAGAATTAAGATATCAGCAATTTTTAAAGAATAAAGAGAAGTTAAAGAGTTTGAAAGACTATAAAACTATCTTTAATGTTGTCTATGGTGGAATTGCAGGTATTATTGTAGGTGTGACTGCTATGGCTACTAGTTCAATTACAATTATTTTGCAGTGTTCTGCTATTACTTTTGCTTTAGCATATACTTCTGCTCTTGTAGTTAATAAAGTAATAAATAGTAAAATAAATGATATAAATAAATATGCTTTATTTTTCGAAAATGAAGATATATTTAAAGATGTAGATTTAGATGATTCTAATATTTTAGAAAGAGTTAAAAGTAAGGATAAAGCAATAATTGCAGAAATAAAACAAGAAAAAGATAAAGAGAATGAAAAAATATATTTCGATAATAATAGTATTGATGGCCTATCTTTAGATGCTTTAAGAAAGATAAAAGCTAATATAGAAAGAGAAAACTATTTAGGTTTAGTTAGGACTGATAAGGAAACTAAAGGTAATATTGAGTCTAAAGGCAAGTCATATGTAAAAAAATAAAATTTGTTGAAATTTTGAAAATTGACTTAAAAAGAGGAGTCAATTTTTTATTTTCTCTAGAGGAATTATCAAAATTAAAGGTAGTAAATACCTCCAATTACTAATTTTCGTAAATTGCAATGTGTTTTAACTTATGCTAGAGTGTAGGCATCTGCAGATAAATCATTGTTGTTGGAGGTTAAAATATTATGAAACATGGAGAAAATAAAGAAACTAAAGAAAAGGGTGAAAAGAGATTTATTAGTCTTTTAAGTGATACTACATTTAAACATTTCTTTAAAATAGAAGATTATAAAGAGTTCTTTAATACTATTATTAAACCTATTATTAATATGGATATTAAGGACTTTAAGTTATATGATGCTGAGTTAAACAGTGGTAATGAAAAACGTGATTATCGCCTAGATATATTACTTGTAAGTGATCTAGTTGATATAGTTATATCAATAGAGATGAATCAGTTTCCTAGTGAAGAGACAAAATATAAAGATAGGTTATATGTATATGGCTTACTTGCTAAAAGCTTAAATAGTGGTGAAGATATAAAGAAGAAGAAAGTCATTCAGATAAACTTTAATAAAGAAAAGCATCCTTATGTCAGTAAAGGTTCATTCTATTTAATGGATAAAGAAACTAATAGAGAAATAAAAGATTTCGAAATATACGAAGTGTTTTGAGTTTCGGTGAAAAAAATAGTTGACAAGAAAAAAGTGAAAATGTGTTATCCACAGATTCACTTTTTTAGGC
>CALVIV010000025.1 GCA_944331935.1 uncultured Bacilli bacterium
TTGAAGAAAAAACAATTTAAAGCTGAATCTAAAAAGCTATTAGATTTAATGATTAATTCTATTTATACTAATAAGGAGATATTCTTAAGAGAGTTAATCTCTAATGCAAGTGATGCTATTGATAAACTTTATTATGAATCGCTTACTAATAAAAGTATTAAAGTTAAGAAAAAAGATTTAGAGATTAGACTTATTCCTGATAAAGATAATCGTACCTTAACTATTGTTGATAATGGTATTGGAATGACAGAAGAAGAACTTGAAAATAACTTAGGTACTATCGCTAAGAGTGGTTCTGAATTATTTAAAGAGAAGATGTCTGATGATAAAAACATGGCAATTATTGGACAGTTTGGTGTAGGTTTTTACTCTAGCTTTATGGTAAGTGATGAAGTAGAAGTAATTAGTAAAGCCTATAATAATGATAAAGCATATCGTTGGGTATCTAGAGGTGCTGATGGATATTCTATTGAAGAGTGCGACTATGATAAATGTGGTACTAAAGTTATCCTTCATCTAAAAGAGAATAATGAAGATAATAACTATGATGAGTATCTAGAAGATTATGCTCTTGCAAGATTAGTTAAGAAGTATTCTGACTATATTGCATATCCTATTAAGATGGAAGTAGAAACAACTACTAAGAAAGATGATAAGGAAGAGAAAAAGATTGAAGATAAAACTCTAAATAGTATGGTTCCAATTTGGAAGAAACAAAAGAGTAGTGTAAAAGATGAAGATTATAATTCTTTTTATACAGATAAATTCTATGACTATGAAGCACCACTAAAAGTAATACGTAGTGAAGTAGAAGGAAGATGTTCTTATACAGCTTTACTATTTATACCAAGTCATGCTCCATATAATTATTATTCTAAAGACTATGAGAAAGGACTTGAACTATATTCTAAAGGTGTTCTAATCATGGATAAATGTGCTGACCTTTTACCTGATTACTTTAGTTTTGTTAAAGGTATTGTTGATAGTGAAGATATATCTTTAAATATTTCAAGAGAGACTTTACAAGAGAACTATCAAATTAAATCTATCGCTAAGAGCCTTGAATCTAAGATTAAAAAAGAACTAGAAAAAATGCTTAAAAATGATAGAGAAAACTATGAGAAGTTCTTTAAAGACTTTGGAATGCAACTTAAAGTAGGTATTTATGAGTCTTATGGAATGGCTAAAGAAACTTTACAAGATTTATTACTTTTCTATTCATCTAAAGAAAAGAAAATGGTTACTCTTGATGAATATGTTTCTCATATGAGTGATGATGATAAGACAATTTACTATGCGTGTGGTGAGACTATTGATAAAATTGATTTATTACCTCAGGTTGAAGCTGCTAAAGAGAAGGGTATAGATATCTTATATTTAACTGATTACTTAGATGAATTTGTCTTTAAAGTAATGATGAACTATAAAGAGAAGAACTTTGTCAATGTAGCAAGTGAAGAAGCAGATTTTGAAAGCGATGAAGAGAAAGAAGAGTTAAAGAAAACTAATGAAGAGTATAAAGATATGTTTACTAAAATGCATGATGCTCTAAATAATGGTGTTAATGAAGTAGCCTTTACTCATAGACTTAAAAATCATCCTGTATGCTTAACTAGTAAAGGTGCTGTATCAGTAGAAATGCAAAAAGTAATGGATGCTATGCCAACTGATACTGGTGTAAAAGCAAGTACTGTGATGGAGATTAATGAAGATCATCCTATTGCTGCTAAATTAAAATCTTTATATGAAAAGAAAGACTATGAGACATTAGAGAAATATAGTAAAATACTTTATGCTGAAGCTAGACTTATTGAAGGAATGACTTTAGATAATCCAACTGAGATAAGTAATTTAATTAGTGAATTATTAGCAAAGTAAGGTTTGTAACCTTGCTTTTTTTTTAAAAGTTAAAATATTTAATATAAGAAATTTAATTATAATATGTTTTAAATTTTTTTTTAAAAAGATTGAATAAATTATTAAGATATAATATAATAAAATTACGTTAAATTATACTTAGGAGGCGGTTAAAATTAAAGTATTAGTTATTGTACCAGCATATAATGAAGCATTAAATATTGAGAAAACAATAAAAGATATTAAAGAAAATGTATCATATGATTACGTAGTAATTAATGATTGTTCAACTGATAATACTAAAGAAGTATGTCAAAAAAATAATTTTAATATGATATCACTTCCAATAAATTTTGGACTTACTAGTGGTATTCAAGTTGGAATGAAATATGCAAAAGCAAATGGTTATGACATCGCAATTCAATTTGATGGTGATGGCCAACATGAAGCAAAATATCTAAAAAAGTTAGTTAATGAGATTGAAAAAAATAATGTAGATGTTGCAATTGGTTCAAGATTTGTGGAAAAGAAAAAACCTTTTACAGCAAGAATGATAGGAAATAGACTAATTAGTTTTGTAATAAAGATTGTCACATGGAAGAAGATAAAAGATCCTACTTCTGGAATGCGTGCATATAATAAAAAAGCAATAGATATGTTTAATTCGAATGCTAGTTTAACACCAGAACCAGATACTGTTGTATATATGATTAAAAAAGGTTTAAAAGTTAAAGAAGTACAAGTAGAAATGAAAGATAGAGAGTTTGGAGAAAGCTATTTAAATATTTTTAAATCAGTAAAATATATGGTGAATATTTTGCTATCTATAATATTTATTAGAACATTTACAAGAAAGGAAAAGTAGTAGGAGGTAAGAATTTATGTCATTAACATTAAGAATTATTTTATTTGTTGGTTCGTTGGTTTCTTTTTATTTGTGTGTTAAGAAAATAAAGCAAGCAAAACTTAAAGTAGAAAATTCAATTACATGGATGGTGGGAAGCTTTATTTTAATACTAATGAGTATTTTTGAAAATACAGTTGGATGGATAGCTAATAAGTTTGGGTTTATGTCTTCTGCAAATTTTGTTTTCTTTATTATTATCGTATTCTTGCTAATACAAGTATTTATAGATAATATTAGATTATCTATATTAAATGAAAAAATAAAAAATTTAAATCACTATATTGCTTTAAAAGAGAATGCTGATGAAAGAAAAGCAAATAATAAGAAGTAGTACTAGGTTAATGCAGATATATATCGTTAATTATTGCACTGATATATAATTTAGATTATTAAATAAGCACCAACAATTACTGTATAATTTATATATAGTAATTGTTGGTGTTTTTAAATGATAAAGTAGAAATAAAGTTAAAATATATATTTTAAATGTTAATCTAGATATTTAATATTCTAAAATCATTTCTTTATCTTTAAAATAATAATATTTATTACAGATATCTTTTAATTTAGGTCTATGAGTTACAATAATTAAAGTTTTATCATTTAAATACTTATTTATCATATCATAGATTTTTTCTTCTGATAGAATATCTAAATTAGAAGTAGGTTCATCTAAGATGTATATTTCTTTATCTAATAAAATACCTCTAATAATATTTAATCTTTGTTTTTGACCAGTAGATAGTCTTATACCTTTTTCACCAACTATAGTATCAAGACCATGTTCTAGACTGTTAATCCAAGGAAGAAGTCCGGCATCTTTTAAATATTCATTTAATTTCTTATCACTTATATTTTTACCTAGTAAGAGATTATCTCTAATAGATAAATCAAATAAATCAGTTTCTTGAGAGATGTAGGCAACGTCTGGAGCTTTATTACTTTCTTTACCATTAACTAAATATTTATTATCATCTATCTTATAAAACCTACAGAATAGATTAAGGAAAGTAGATTTACCTTGACCAGATTCTCCCATAATACTTACTTTATCTTTTTTATTTATTGAGAAATAAGGAATCTTTATAACGTTTTTACTTTTCTTATTATATTTAAACTCTATATCTTTTAAAGTAATACTATTAAAGTTTCTAAACTTAGGTTGTTTTTCTTCCTGGGTTAAAACTTTTTCTATCTGATTATTAGCAGATTTAAATTTATTAAGATGTAAGAAAAGATAACCAACACCTCTTAATTCTGTATTAAGACCAGTAAACATTGTGGTATAAAAAACTACATAACTGAATACATTCTCACCATTTTGCATTTGAATAAATAAACTGATTAATAAAATTGCATACATTATGAATATTAAGGCACTTGTTCCATCAAACCTTAAAGAACCAAAGATATTAACTTTCTTTAATGGCTTCCTTACTATGTCAAATTCTTTATTAATTCGCTTAGTTGCAAAATGTAAACCATCATAATTTTTTACTACTTTGACATTTTCTAAGAAGTCAACATTAATAGCATTATATTTAGCATTTTTATTGTTATAATCTTCTTGTGCTAGGACATTAAATTTAGTAATGATTATATTATAAATTACTATAAAGATTATAAATACTATACATATAACAAATACAAGTTTACTTTGTGTAAAGACTTGTATTAGAAATATAGTGATTGCAATAACAAAACCATTGATTGTTGTCATAAATTCATTTAATAAGTTAATTGTTTCATCGCTAACTATGTCTATTTGTTTCTTTAAAAAACCAGTATGAGTATTATTAAGTTTTGTAATGTTCATATTACATATTCTTCTAAAATAGGCAAGTTGTAAATCTTTTTTTGTTTCTTCTAAAAAGTATACTGCTTTTATATTCCAAATAGAATTGAATATTATTTCCAAAGTTTTAAGAGTAATGGTTAATATAATTAATATTTTAAATTTATTTAAAGTAAACGGAGTAGTTAAACATATAGATATTATGACTGGCATGATATAGATACAAATGTTTTCTACGAAAGCATTAAGAAAGTATAAAGAATATTTCTTTTTATTTAATATTTTAAATGGATACATAATACACCTACTTTACAATAGAACCTATATCATCAGTAATAAGAGCTTGTTTTAACATGCCAGGTTTATTTATATTAAAGACAATTATAGGAATGGCTTCTTCCATACATAGAGTAATTGCTGTTAAGTCCATTACTTTTAACTTTTTATTTAATACTTCATTATATGTTGTTTCCTTAATTAATTTAGCATCTTTATATTTTTTAGGGTCTTTATCATAAATACCATCTACATTAGTAGCTTTCACTAAGATATCGGCATTAATCTCTGCTGCTCTTAAAGCTGCTGCAGTATCTGTTGAAAAGAAAGGATTACCTGTACCACAACCAAATATTACAACTCTTCCTTTTTCTAGATGTTTTTCGCACTTCTCACGGATGTAGAACTCGGCAACTTTACGCATTTCAATAGCAGTTTCAACTCTAACTGGAACATCTATTTGTCTAAAAGCATCTTGTAGAGCGAGAGCATTCATAGTAGTTGCAAGCATACCTATATAATCAGAGGTTTGACGTTCCATAAAATCATTCGCTTTACCTCGCCAAAAGTTTCCTCCGCCCACAACTATGGCAATAGAAAAGCCCATATCAAGACACTCTTTAACTTCTTTAGCAATTGCTATTACTCTTTCAAAGTCAATACCATTATCTTTAGAACCACTTAAAGCTTCTCCACTAAGTTTTAATAAAATCCTTTTTTTATTCATAGTTTCACTTCCTTTGTAATAGTATATCATATGTCGTATTTTTAGTGGTAATTTTTTCTTTTAAAAATAAATTAACTTTGATATACTTTAAGTATAGCGAAAGGATAGTGATTTAATGAAATATGTTTATGCCTTTAGTGAAGGCAATAAGGATATGAAGGAGTTGTTAGGAGGAAAAGGTGCTAATCTTGCTGAGATGACAAGAATTGGTTTACCTGTACCTCGTGGTTTTACTGTAACAACTGAAGCTTGCTTAAAATACTATAAAGATAATGAAGAGATTAGTGATGATATTAAAGAAGAAATCTTTAAAGAACTAGCTAATCTTGAAAAGGTAACTGGTAAGAAAATGGGGGATGATAAAAATCCATTACTAGTATCAGTTAGAAGTGGAGCGAGAAGTTCTATGCCAGGAATGATGGATACAATACTTAATCTTGGTATGAATGATGAAGTTGTAGAAACACTTGCAAAACTTACTGATAATAAAAGATTTGCTTATGACTGTTATCGTCGTTTTATTCAAATGTTTGCAGATGTAGTTATGGGCTTTCCAAAGAGTTCTTTTGAATATTTATTTGAAGATATAAAGAAAGAAAAGAAAGTAGAACTTGATACTGATTTAACGGCAGAGGACTTAGTTGAAGTTGTAGATAGATATAAAGCTGAATATAAAAAACATGCAGGGGAGGAGTTCCCACAAGATGCTAAAGTACAGTTGATAGAGGCAGTAAAAGCCGTATTTAGAAGCTGGAATAATGATAGAGCGATTACTTATAGACGTCTTAATGATATTCCAGGTGATTGGGGTACTGCTGTTAATGTTCAAGAGATGGTTTATGGTAATATGGGTGAAAATAGTGGAACAGGTGTCGCCTTCACTAGAAATCCAGCTACTGGGGAAGCTAAGTTATATGGAGAGTATCTAATTAATGCACAAGGAGAGGATGTAGTTGCAGGTATTAGAACACCACAGTCTATTGATACTTTAAAAGAAGTTATGCCAGAGTGTTACGATGAATTTGTTAAGATATGTAAAACTCTAGAAGACCATTATAAAGATATGCAAGATATGGAGTTTACGATAGAAAATGGTAAGTTATTTATGCTTCAGACTAGAAGTGGTAAAAGAACAGCAGAAGCGGCTTTAAGAATTGCTGTTGAACTAGTTTCTGAAGGTAAAATTACTAAAGAAGAAGCATTAATGAGAGTAGAACCTAAACAATTAGAACAACTATTACACCCAGCTTTTGATAAAGAGGCTTTAAGTAAGGCAAAAGTTATTGGTAAAGGTTTAGCAGCTTCTCCTGGAGCAGCAACTGGGCACTTATATTTTAGTGCCGATGATGTTATGAAAGCTCATGAAAATGGTGTAGAAGATATAATATTAGCAAGAGAAGAAACATCTCCAGAAGATATTGAAGGCATGAATATCGCTCGTGGTATCTTAACAGTAAGAGGTGGAATGACATCACATGCTGCTGTTGTCGCTCGTGGTATGGGTACTTGTTGTGTATCAGGTTGCTCTGATGTTGTAGTTGATGCTAATAAGAAAACTTTAACTACTAAAGATGGTAAAGTCTTTAAAGAAGGTGATTACCTTAGTTTAGATGGTTCAACTGGTAATGTTTATGGAGAAGAGATAAAGACAGTTCCTGCATCTATTAGTGGTAACTTTGAAACATTCATGAACTGGGCTGATGAAGTAGCAGACTTAGAGGTTAGAACTAATGCTGATAATCCAAGGGATGCAAAAGTTGCAAGAGACTTTGGGGCTAAAGGTATTGGACTTTGTCGTACAGAGCATATGTTCTTTGATAGTGAGAGAATATTTAACTTTAGAAAGATGATAGTTGCACCAACAAAAGAAAAAAGGGAAGAAGCCTTAGATGCTATATTACCTTATCAAAAAGATGACTTTAAAGCATTATTTAAAGTAATGGATGGTTATGAAGTTACTATTAGATTTTTAGATCCACCACTACATGAGTTCTTACCTCATACTGATTATGAGATTAAAGCTCTTGCCAAAGATTTAGATATGGACTTTGTTGCTTTAAAGAATAAAGTAGAGTCACTAAAAGAATTTAATCCAATGATGGGTCATCGTGGATGTCGTCTTGCTGTTACTTATCCTGAAATTGCTGTCATGCAAACAAAAGCCGTTATAACTGCTGCTTTAGAAGTAGAAAAAGAGGGTATTAAAGTAACACCTGAGATTATGATACCTTTAGTAGGTGATGTTAATGAATTAAAATATGTTAAGAATATAGTAACTACTACTGCTGATAAGATTCTTGCTGATAATAATAGTGATTTAACATATAAAGTAGGTACAATGATAGAAATACCTCGTGCTGCTCTTTTAGCAGACCAAATTGCAACAGAAGCAGAGTTCTTTAGTTTTGGTACTAATGACTTAACACAAATGACTTATGGATTCTCAAGAGATGATGCTTCTAAATTCTTAAAAGATTACTATGATAAAAAAATCTTTACAAATGATCCTTTCGCAAGCTTAGATACTGTTGGTGTTGGTAAGTTAGTAAAAATGGCTGCAGAACTTGGTAGAAGTACAAGAAGTGATATTAAATTAGGTATTTGTGGAGAACATGGAGGAGACCCTAAGAGTATAGCTTTTTGTCAAAAGGTTGGACTTAACTATGTTTCTTGTAGTCCATTTAGAGTACCTGTGGCAAGACTTGCTGCTGCCCAGGCTGCAATTAAATAAAATAATATTTTAAATAGATAAAGTTTAAGCTGAGATAATAAAAATCTTAGCTTTTTATATATAAATTTATCTAATAAGAAATTGACAATCGTAATAAAAAAGAATAATATATATCCACAAAGAAGGGAATGAATTAACATGGAAATACCTAAGTTAAACTTAGATGAATTTTTAGAAGAGAATAGAGGATATAAAGTATTAAAAAGGTGCAAAGATACTACCATAATCCAACTTTCTAATGGTGAATTATTAAAAATTCTTGATGATGAATTATTAGAAATGTTATCTAATACGGGATTTGGTTTAGAAGAAAGGTTAAATGAAGTACAAAACTTATCTAACTTTAATTTTGCTCTTCCAACAAGACAACTTGAAAGTAATGGTATTGTTAATGCCTATACTATGCCATATATTCCAGGTGTTGATTTTACTGATTATTATGAAAATATATTTGATTTAATGAGTTATGCAAAGATACATTCGCAAATTGAAAATAATATAAAAGAAGGAAATAAATTAGGTATAGTATTCCCTGATTTATGTACAACAGAAAACATTAGAGTTACTGATGAAGGGAAAGTAGTTTTTATTGATTACGATGGTTTACAAATAAAAGAGATGCCAGCGGTTGGTTTTTCAGACTTTCTAGGAACACCAGAAGAAGTATTAAATAGTAAATATTATGATTTTGAAACAGGCTTATTTACTAAAGAAATAGATATAAAAAGTGCTATATTTTTGTATTTTGTAGATGTATTTGGAATAAATTTAGCTAGTGTAAATAGAATAAATCCGTACACTTGGAAAATGGTAACTTTAGATGATGTATTTTCCATAATTAATCTCCAAGATGTGGATATAAAACAAAAAGTGTGGAAGTTATATCAAATATCTATACAAAATGAGTTTCTAGGTGACGATATTTATAATCTTGCAGAACAGTATAAATTAATTGAACCTTATCCAGGTGCCGGAATAAAGAGATTAATAAAAAAATAGTATGTTTTAAGATGTTATTATAGTAGTGTATAAATAAAGTAAAAAAACTTAAGTCTTTCATTTGTTATTATTGTTGTAAGATAAAAAGTAGTTATATATTTTTTTACAGGCGAATATAATATAAATGTATACTTATTGACATTTATGTCAAAACATAGTATATTATTATTGCATTTAAGAAATGTAATATGTACATGTTAGCCGCTCTTGGATGGTGCGGGTTATAAATTATTCCAATCGTGAAATGTTAACCGCTCTCGGATGGTGCGGGATACAAATTATTCCGATCGAAAATGTTTGAAAACTTTGTTCTTTTGAATAAAGTTTTCTTTTATTTCTAAAAATCAAACTTTTGTACTTGCAAACATAGTTATAATTTGATATATTTTAGTTACAAGTTATATTTGTTATTGGGGGTGTTTATAAAATGAAAGTTCAAACAGGATATATTATGGTTTATTCCTTTAAGTAGTAAAGTTTCTAAATATCAACCTATAATAGATAAAAAGGTTAAGAAATATGGCGATTGCCGTTCTATAATGATAAGAAAAATTGCTAATAAAAAATCAGTTATATTGTTGCAAAATGCATTTCCTACATTAGAAAAGTATATAGATCATCCACATATAGTAAATGGAAAGCCACTTAAAGTAATAGATACATTAAAAGATGAAATAACTAGTAATTTTAATTATTTATTATCATTAAAGAAACAGGGACTTAATTTGTTTTTTCCTGATATTGATAGAATTAAAGAAATGATGCTTGAAGAACTTGGCAAATAATGTCAAGTTATTTTCTTTCAATGTAAAATTACAAATATTTATGTTATACTCATATTGGTATGAAAAGGGGAAGTGTTATGAGTAAAACTACAGGTAAAAAACAGAAAAAGAAGAAATATAGTACAAGAATAGAAAAAAATAAAAGTATTTATTATAAAAACAATTCAGTTATAAATAGTCATAAAAAAAATAATAATAAACTAATTTTAATTGTTTTAGTAATTAGTCTATTTATTAATGCCTTCTTTTTGTTAAGAGTTAATAATTTAGATTCATCAGTTGATAGTTTAAATACAACGATTGAAGAGAATAAAAAAGATTATGAGAAAGAGATAGAAACATTAAAGGAGGACTATACTAATTACTTGTTTTTAGGAGATTCAATTACTGATTTTTATGACCTAGATAAGTATTATGAAGGATTACCTGTTGTAAATAGTGGTATTTCTGGTAATACAACAGAGGATATTTTAGATGATATGAAAAAGAGAGTTTATAATTATAATCCATCTAAAGTATTTTTACTAATTGGTACTAATGACTTAATTCATGATATTAGTGTTGAGAAAATTGTTTCTAATATTGAAAAAATAGTTAATGAAATTAATAGTAATAAACCACAAACAGAAATTTATGTAGAGAGTGTTTATCCTGTTAATGATAATTTAGATGAAGATAAGGTTGATGTTAGAAATAATGATGATATTATGGAAATAAATAAAAAAATAAAAGAATATTGTGATGAGAATAATTATACTTATATTAATATGTATGATAAGTTACTTGATGATGATGGTAATTTTAGTGAAGAGTTTACTGATGATGGATTGCATCCTAATGGTAAGGGGTATGAGGCTATTACTGAAGAGTTAAAGAAATATTTAGACTAGTTATATAATTCATGTTATACTATAGGTGTTAAGGAGAGAAGTATGAAAAAAGATAAGATTGCATGTTTATTTGATAGTATATGTAAAATTTTTCATTTAAAGTTTAAGCCTAAAACAAGAAAATTATTGATTCAAATATTCAAATTCTGTATTGTTGGTGGTATTGCAACAGTTATTGATTTTGTTTTTCTTTATATATTTAGAGAATTTTGTCATTTTCCTGTGCTTGTTTCTAATACATTATCATTTTGTATTTCTGTTATATATAACTATATTGCAAGTGTTAAATGGGTATTTGATGTTAATAAAGAAAAAGATGCTAAAAAACAATTTGTTATTTTTATTGTATTTAGTGTCATAGGTCTTATACTTAATAATGTAATTATGTGGATAACAGTAGATTTCTTAAGTATTTATTATTTACTTGCTAAGATAATTGCAACAGCGATAGTTATGGTATTTAACTTTGTGACTAGAAAAATATTTTTAGAATAGAGGAATATTATGGATAAAATATCAGTTATTGTACCTTGTTATAATGAAGAAGAGTCTCTACCTTTATTTTATAAAGAAATTGATAAAGTAATTAAAAGGATGAGCAATGTTTCTTTTGAACTTATCTTTGTAGATGATGGTAGTAGTGATAGAACTCTTAATATTATTAAAGAATTTTCAAAAGATGATAGTAATGTTAGATATATTTCTTTTTCAAGAAATTTTGGTAAAGAAGCGGCTATTTATGCAGGATTTGAATATAGTACGGGTGACTATGTAACACTTCTTGATGCAGATTTACAAGAGCCTCCTAAACTTATAGAGAAAATGTATAAAATTATTACTACTAAAGATGTTGATATTGTTGCTCTTAAGACAGATGCTCATAAAGAATACGGAGTAGTTAGAAGAGTTCTTACTAATTGTTATTATAAATTAATATCTAAATTATCTAAAGTAGAAATGGTACCAGGGGCAAGGGATTTTAGATTAATGAAAAGGCAAGTGGTTAATGCTGTATTAGAATTAAAAGAATATAACCGTTATAGTAAAGGAATATTTAGTTTTGTTGGCTTTAGAACAGAGTGGTTAACTTATAGTGTTCCTAAAAGAGTAGCAGGAACTAGTAAATGGAGTTTTCCTAAATTATTTACTTATGCTATTGATGCTATTATAGGGTATTCTACTGTGCCTTTAACAATTGCCGTATTTGTTGGGGTATTATTTTGTTTAATTTCTTTAATAGCGATTATTTTTATAGTTGTTAGGACTTTAATATTTGGAGATCCAGTAGCTGGATGGCCATCTTTAGTATGTATTATGTTTTTCTTAAGTGGTATTCAATTATTTTGTACTGGAATTAGTGGAGCTTATATTTCTAAGACATATACAGAAGTTAAGAGTAGACCAATTTATATTATTAGAGAAACAGAAAATACAAAAAATAAGTAAAAAATTAAGTGGGAAGTGATAGCATGTCTTCTTTTGTTAAGAAAAATATAAGTATAATATGTATGTTATTTCTTTTAAGTGGTCCTATAATTGATTTTGTAACAGGGGTTATGTTACATATTTTTGATGTTAGTTTAACTTTAGGACTAGTTTTAAGAATGCTTTTCTTATTGTTTATTTTCTATGTTACAACTTTTATTTATAATAATAAAAATAATCTATTATATTATGGGATATTTGTTATTTATCTGTTGCTCTTTATCTTAGGCTTGGCTCTTTTTAAAGATAATCCTAATTACTTTAGAGAGATTCAAAATACAGTTAGAATGTTTTATTTTCCTTTATTACTATTATCTTTATTTAGTATAAGAAAAGAGTTAAAGATAACTTCTTTAAGTCTAGTTATAACTCTTTGTTTATATTTAGTACTTATATTTATTCCTTTAGCATTAGGAGTAGGATTTGAAAGTTATGCTATTACTAAAGAAGGGACACTTGGTTTTTATAATTCTGCTAATGAGATTAGTGCAATTATCGCTATTTTAACACCAGTTTTATTTATTATTTTCTATGAGAGTAAAAATGTAATTTTTAAACTATTTATTACCTTTATTTATTTTGTTGTAATATTAAGTGTAGGGACAAAGACACCTTTACTTGCTTTAATAATAAGTCTTTGTGTAGTCTTTATTTATATACTATATAAAGCCTTTAAAGATAAAAAATATCATGTTGTTACAACTTTTACGGCTATAGTAGTAGCACTTGCTATTGTAGTTATTGTAATCGCTCCTAGAACTAGTTTCTATAAGAATATAGAAGTACATCTTGATTATTTAAAGGTTGATGATATCTTTGATATCTTTAAAGAGGAGAGATTAGTAGATCATTTTATCTTTAGTCAAAGATTAACTTTCTTACATAATAAAGATAGGCTTTATGATAATGCTAATCCTTATCAAAAGTTATTTGGAATTGGCTATTATAAAGATAATGGTAAAGAGTTAAAAAGTATAGAAATGGATTATTTTGATGTCTATTATAATCAAGGTGTAGTTGGATTTATTATCTTTTTCGCTCCATATATTTATGTATTAATATCAGTTATAGGGGAAAGAAAAATGTTCTCTTTTAGACAGTTAATGATGTATTTAAGTCTTTTCTTAGTAATAATATTATCACTATTTACAGGTCATATTATAACCGCACCTTCTGTTAGTCTTATCGTTTGTTTTCTTCTTTTATCTGTTGTTAAGAAAGAAAGAAAAGAACTATTATTTACAGGGGTTAATTTAAATATTGGAGGAATTGAAAAGTCTTTAGTTAACTTAGTTAATAAAATAGATAAAGATAAATATAGAGTAACAATAATATTAGAAGAAAAAGAAGGAGAACTTTTAGAAAAGCTAGATAAATCTATAGTAGTAAAAGAGTTTAAGGTTTCTAATAATAGAAATAAAATTTTTAGAAAAGTTATTAATCTATTAAGAAGATGTACATATTCAATCTTTAAGTATCATACTTATGACTTTAGTTGTTGTTATGCTACTTATAGTTATAGTGGTAATAAAATAGCAAGAATAGCATCTTTAAATAATTCTATTTATATTCATAGTGATTATAGTTATATTTATCCTGATTTAGAAGACTTTAGAAGGTTCTTTGATACAAGAGATATCTATGATTTTAAAACAATATTCTTTGTTTCTAATGAAGCTTGTCGTAAGTTTACTAAGATATATCCTGGATTAAAAGATAGATGTTTAGTCTTTAATAATTTTATTGATGTAGAGAAAATAGAATCTTTAAGTAAAGAGAAGATTTCTCTAACTAAACCAAGAGGTAAAACTTTATTTGTCTTTGTAGGAAGGCTTGATGATGTTTCTAAGAAGTTAGGTAGAGCTTTTAAATTAGTTGAAAGCCTTGATAATGTTGTACTTTGGGTAGTAGGAGATGGTCCTAGTAAAGATGATTATGTTAAAGAAGTTAAAAAACTTAAAATAGAAGATAGAGTTGTTTTTGTAGGCTCTAAAATAAATCCTTATCCTTATATGAAAAGAGCAGATTATTTAATATTAACCTCTAATTATGAAGGATTTCCTGTAGTTTATTTAGAAGGACTTGCTTTAAAGAAAAAACTTATTACAACAATTAAAGTTAGTGATGATATGATAAAGATAGGTAAAAATTATGGAGAAGTTATTCCTTTTAATGAAAAGAAGATGATAGAAAAAGTTAAAGAAGTATTAACAAGTAAAGAAAAGAGAGAAGTATCTTTAAATATAGAAGAAATACAGGATGAACGGATGAAAAAGTTAGAGACTATCTTTGATGGGGGTGAGTTTTAATGAAAAAGCCTAAGTTTAGTATTATTGTTCCTGTTTATAATACAGAAAAATATCTTAAAAGATGTTTAGATAGTATAAAGAGTCAGAGTTTTAAAGATTATGAAGTTATTATTGTTAATGATGGTTCTACTGATAAGAGTAGTTCTATTATTAGTAAATACCCTTTTAAAGTTATAAATCAAGAAAATCAGGGACTAAGTGTAGCTCGTAATAATGGGGTTAAGAGTGCAAGTGGAGATTATCTAATATTTTTAGATAGTGATGATTATATAGAAAAGGATTTATTAAAAGAAATAGATAAATCATTATCTAATAATCCTGATTTAGTAAGATATCAGATAAAAGAAGTATTTGATGATAAAGATAATGTTAACTATGAAGAGATTCCTTTTGAGAATAAAGATGGTGTAGAAGCCTTTAAATTAATTACTAAATATCACTTTGTAGAAAATGCTTGGGCTTATGCGATTAAAAGAGAGTTTTATTTAAAAGAAAAGTTTTCTTTTAAGAAAGGGACATATCATGAAGACTTTGGATTAATGCCTTTAGTTATTATTAAATCTAAAGTAGTTAATAGTATTAATTATGTAGGATATTGTTATTATCAGAGAAGTGGTAGTATTATGAATGATAGTGATTATGGTAAGACTAAAAAGAAAGTTAAGGACTTTTATAATCATTATTTATATTTAACTAAAGAGATAAATAAAACTAAATTAGATAAAACTTATTTTATGAGTTTTATTAGTAATAGTTTGATTTTAAAGATAACGGAGTTAAAAGGTAAAGATTATAAAGAGGCTTTAACTAAATTAAAGAAAGATAAAGTCTTTGATAATTTGCTAAGTGATAGTTTAGGAAGAAAAATAAAAAATACTTTAGTTAAAATTAGTCCTAGACTATATTATAGGAGATTCTAATGATAAAAGGGTATAAAGGTTTTAGTAAAGGACTTGTTAATGCTTATGGAATGAAATTTGAAGAGCATAAAGATTATAAAGTTGATACTAGAGAACAAGAGTTGAAATATGGTATTTATGGTTATGGTTTTCACTTTGCAGAAAGGTTAGAGGACTGTTTAAGATATTATAATGGTTTTGAAGAAGAAATTGAAATTGCTAAAGTAATGGCTTTAGGTGATGTATTAGAATCATACGATGATTATTATGGTTATTATGATTTGTATGTAACAGACCATATTTATATTGAACATGTCTTGACAAGAGAAGAGATAATTAATTATATAAAAAATGCTAATCCTCTTAGGGTAGAACGGTTTATTATGGGGTATAAGCTTATGAGTGATGAGATAGAAACTATTTTAAAAGAAAACCCTGATAATGAGAGAATTATGGATGCGATAGATTATTATCAGTATGGTAATAAATATGTTTATGAGAAGAAATGATTTGGAGGTAGTTATGGTTGATATAAGTATAATAGTACCAATTTATAATGCTAGTAAATATTTAAAGAATTGTTTAGATTCTTTAGTTAATCAAACTAAAAAAGAGTTAGAATTTATTCTTATTAATGATGGTTCTACTGATGATAGTGAATCTATTATTAAGAGTTATAGTGATGCTAGAATTAAATACTTTAAAAGAAGTAATCATGGTATTGGTAAGACAAGGAACTTTGGTATCAATAATGCTAGCGGTAAATATATTATGTTTTTAGATAGTGATGATTATTTAGAAGATAATGCCTGTGAAGTATTATATAAAAAAATAGAAAAAGAAAAGTTAGATGTTGTTGTATGTGATTTTTATAGAGTAGATAGTAATTCTAAAGAAGTAGAAAAAATTATTAGTTTTAAAAATACTAAATTAAAAGATAATCCTAATTTATTATTAAATATTAATCTTGCTCCTTGGAATAAGATTTATAGAAGTGATTTACTTAAAAATAATAATATTAATTTTATAGAAGATTTAAAGTATGAGGATGCTCCTTTTGTAGCATTAGCACTTTTAAAGTCTAAAAAAATAGGTAAAGTAGATAAACCTTTAATTAATTATACTATTCATGAGAGTAGTGAGACTACTCTTAGAGATAAAAAAGTTTTTGATATTATAAAGATAGTCGATATTATTAGAAACTATTTTAAAGATGATGATTGGAGTAGAGAAGTTGTTGATACTTTAACTATTAAAATATTAGTTAATTATAATATACAACAGAGATATATAAAAGATAAAAATATTAGAAATGAATTTATAGATAAGACATTTTCTTATTTTGAAAAAAATATTCCTAATTATAAGAGTAATATTTACTTTAAAGAGAGAAGTGTGTTAAAATCATTTATAGAAAAGAGTAAGACATTAAGTAAAATATACTGTGATTTATATAGGAGGAAGTGAACTTATACATGCTAGGTAAATTAAGATATAAATTTGTTTTATATATAAAAGCTAGAATTGATAAACATTTGATGCATAAACAACTTAAGTACCAAAAGAAATATAATAAGCAACTTAATTTTAATACTTGGTATTATCAGATTGTGACAAGCAATAAGAATTTTAATTTATCTTTTTTTAAACGTTTAAAGATGTATAAAAAAGGGTTTAAATCTGATGATTACTATTTATATCATTTAGATATAAATAATATTGATAACTATATGAGTGATGTTGAAAGATGGAAAACAAGAAATGTCAATGGAATATATAACCTTCTTTTGGATGACAAGTTAGTTTTCTATGATTTTTTTAAAAATATGATAAACACTCCGTCTAATTTATGCCTTTTAGATTTTGGAAAATATTATTCCCTAGCAGAAAAAAAATGTAAGTCTTTAGGAGAATTACTATATATGTATTCGAAAGTCGTAGCAAAACCAGTTACAAGTGGTGGAGGTGCGGGGGTTCATATTATAGAAATGATAGATGATGATTACTTTGTAAATGGTATAAATAGGAATTTAAAATATATAAATACAGTCTTACAAAATAATAGATTTGTTGTACAGCCTTATATTGAACAACATCATTATTCAAATGAAATTTTTGCTAAATCAGCGAATACAATTAGAGTTATTATGTTTCATGATGATAATGATAATATAATAATACCATATGCATTACATAGATTTGGATCAGATGCATCTGGCTATGTTGATAATGTATGTAGTGGAGGATATTTTGGTTTGATTGATATAAGTACTGGAAAGATTGGAAAAATAACTTCATATAAGGGGCTTGATTTTTATTCTTCACATCCAGATACTGGGGCTAGGATAGAAGGAATTTCTGTTCCTCATTGGAATAAGGTCAAAAAAGAACTCTCTGATGCTATGAAAAATCTACCCTATATTAAATTTATAGCATGGGATGTACTAATAACTGAAAAAGATTTTTGTGTTATTGAAGCGAATACATCTACTGGTTTAGGTATTTTACAAATTTTTGAACCATTAAAAAAGACTGAATTAGGTAAATTTTATGAGAATAATTGGTAGGAGGATATTATATGATAAGAAGAATTTTAGGTATTACTATATGTTCTGTGAGTATTTTTTTCATTGCTACTATGCAAGTAAATGCTCAAGGATGGTATGTTGATGAAAACAATAATACATTTTATTATGATAATGAAAACAATATGGTTGTTGGTAAACAGACAATAGATGGATATGAATACTATTTTCATGAAGATGGACATATGCAGAAAGGTTTTATTGACTTAGATGGAAAACTATACTTATATGGAAGAAGTAGTGGACAGTTACAAAAACGAGGATTTTATACAATAGGAGATAAAACTTATTATACAGATTATAGTACAGGAGAAGTGTATAGAGGAAAATATACAATAAATGGATATGAATATTACTTTCATGAAGATGGTTCAATGCAGAAAGGTTTTATCGAATTAGATGGTAAGTTATATTTGTATGGAAGAAGTAGTGGGCAATTACAAAAACGAGGATTTTATACAATAGACGACAAGACTTATTATACAGATTATAGTACAGGAGAAGTCTATAGAGGAAAACACACAATAGATGAATATGAATACTATTTTTATGAAGATGGTTCAATGCAAAAAGGTTTCATTGAATTAAATGGAAAATTATACTTATACGGAAGAAGTAGTGGACAGTTACAAAAACGAGGATTTTATACAATAGAAGATAAAACTTATTATACAGATTATAGTACAGGAGAAGTCTATAGAGGAATTTGGAAAATAAATAATAAAACTTATGGTTCTGATTGTGTTACAGGTGCACTTATCAAAGGCTTTGGGGAAATAAATGGAAATACTTATTACTTCGATTTTAACAATGGTTATTACTATACAGGTAAAAAAATAATAGATGGATATGAATACTATTTTCATGAAGATGGACATATGCAGAAAGGTTTCATTGAGTTAGATGGCAAACTATACTTATACGGAAGAAGTAGTGGACAGTTACAAAAAAGAGGCTTCTATACAATAGAAGATAAAACTTATTACACAGATTATAATACAGGAGAAGTGTATAGAGGAAAAAAGACAATAGATGGATATGAATACTATTTCCATGAAGATGGACATATGCAGAAAGGTTTCATTGAGTTAGATGGCAAACTATACTTATACGGAAGAAGTAGTGGACA
>CALVIV010000026.1 GCA_944331935.1 uncultured Bacilli bacterium
TCTTGCAGTAAATAGTTCGTGTGAATATTTTGCAGTAAATAATATCATACCTATATTAGGAGGTATGTATGAAATTAAAATTTAATAATCTAAAAGATTTACTCATCTATAACATAAAGTACTATCGCTACGTTAATAATTATTCTCAAGAAAAATTAGCAGAACTATCAAAATTAAGTCCAAGATATATAACAGATGTAGAAAGAGGACTACATTGCCCAACTATTCCTAAACTTGAAAACATCGCTAAATCTTTAAATGTTGAACCACATATTTTATTTATGAATATAGATAGAGATAAAACCATCATCGATAAAATGAATAATAAAAGACAATACAATCAAAAATAAGAACTTAGCACAATACTAAGTTCTTATTTTAATTTAATGAATTACCTTTAACATTTACCATCTCTACCTTAACAGTAGTACTTTTACCAAAGCTCTTTGGAAGACCTTCATTTAACAAAATACTATCTTTCTGTACCTTATAACTATCATCTAAGCCATTTAAATTAAGAACAACTGGATCTACACTTTTTTGATAATCAGCAGCATCACTAGGTCTTAGTAAAAATTCACTATTATGAATATCAACATAGTTTAATGAATCATTATATCTAGCTAGTCCCTCTAAAAGGCTATCAGTAAAACTTTCATTTAATCCAGTATCTACTTTAACAACACCATCACCATAATCTTCTAAATCAGCATCCTTTGGCACAGCAATAGTAACATTAGGCATCATCTGATCTCCTACTGCAGCTTCGATATCAGAAGGAATTAAAGTTGGCTCTTCTCCACTCAGAGCATAAACACCCTTTTGTATATTTCCTCCAAAAGCTTCTTTCATACCAATAGCAAGTAAATCAGCATGATTATTACCTTTATTATAATTACCTATAACTTTATAGTCATCCCCTTGATAACTTCTCAAAGCTACAAAACATTCTGTACCGTCTTTATTTAATTCATTTATGAATCTAACTTCAACATCAAGGCCAACAGCCTTTAAAGAATCTTCAGCCTGTTTCATCTGTTCATAACTAATACCATCATTAACAAGTACTACATTTAATGTTGATAAATCATCAGTACTAGTAGTAATAGAATATGGTTCCTCTATTGGTTTTGGTTCTACAATAGGGCCATCGCTAGAACCGCCTCCCATAATATTACTACATCCAACACCTAAAGCAGAAACACCTGCTGTAATACCAATAATACCTCCAATCACTCTTCTTCTTTTAGCACGTAATCTTTTCATTCTAGCTTCTCTTATCATTTCAGGAGTAGCTCTAAAATTAGTAACAACTCTTCTCTCACTCATAATAAAACCTACTTTCTACTAGTATTATTAGCAATAATATTAAGTAATCTAATCACTTCTCCAAGTCCATAAATCATACTGCAAAAAACAAAACTAGCAATCCAAAATATTAATGTTAATGATAAATTATATTCTGTTTTTGTACAAGTAGCAAATAACTCTGATGTTTCACTACAAGCAGGAAACAAATTACCAACAAGTACCCCTACTATAAACAAGAATATAAACAAACATACCGCTAACTGTTGATAAAAATTATAATTTCTTTTCTTCTGTACTTCTTTACTTATTTTTTTTAACTTAGGTAATTCTTCTCTTTCTTCATCAATCTCATCAAACAAATCTCTCATTTCAAAGCCTCCTCATCTTTATTCTTTTTAGGTCTACCACGTCTTTTAACCTCTTTAGGCTTCTCTTCATTCTTAGTAGTTTCATCTTCTTTAACTTCTTCTACTTTATCTACAGTTTTCTCTTTCTCATGCTCTTTTTCTTTTTCTTTAACAATATCTAACTCTTTTCTTTCCACATATTCTTTATATAGATAAATATATCTAACAAACATAAACTGATATATCGCTTCTAATAAATAAACAACTACATCTTCAAAACTATTAACTGATACTAAAGATACTATCAAACTAATAGCAATAATACCAATCAATAAATAATAATACTGTCCATTATTAATCTCTGCTAAAGGACTATCAGAAAGTTTTAAGTCTTTACCTATAACAGTTCTAGTAAAGAATGAATATCCAAAATATAATGTAATTAACACATTAAAAGCCAAATTTAAAATAGAATCAAATCCAAAAGATTGAAATATTGTAAATAAACTAGCAAAAGTAGTAAGTAAATAAAATGCAAAGATAATTACATTCAAATAATCAAAATACTTTTTACCAAACTTAACTCTAATTAAAATAAAATAGATTAAGCTAACTAAATAAATACTATTATGATTAATAATAGATCTAAATATATCTCCTGCTTCCATATGACTTTGAATAGCAAAAGACTGTGATAAAATTATTAACACAACTAAAAGTCCAATCAAAATATAAGTAATCATACTAGGACTATCAAAGAAATCTCTTTCCTTACTCTTATTCATCTAACATACCTCCTTACACTTACTCCATTATAATTATAGCATAATTTTTAAGAAAAGAACATTAATTTAACTAACTAATGTCCTTTTCCTATAAGCAGTTTTCTCATCTACATGATAGTTTTTCCTAATAGCATTAAGACTATTATATTTATCCCCATAATTAGCAGCCACCAGCTTAATAAACAAATCTTTCTCGTAATAACTATCAAGCAAGTTCTTACCATTTTTCATTAATCCATACACTTTTACAGTATCGACATTATTACCACTAATTTCATCAAAAGACCAATTACTTACTTTATAAATATTATAGTCTTTAGTAGTAACATCTTGATTATAAATTAAATAATCTCCACATTTTAATGTTACTTTTTTATTATCATTAGAAAAAACTACTTTAGACTCATACATATCACAGTACTCATCACCAGAGAAATTATTTTTAATTCTTGTTACTAAATTAGCATCAACTAATTCATATAAGTATACTACATCATCACTAGTCTCATTATTATAATTAACAGCATTAATACCTACAGTCTTAGCATTATATCTAAATACCTCATACTTCTCTTTTTGATTATTATTAATAACTATAAACAAAAGTATCGCACTAAGTATTAAACATGTAACCGCTACTGTTAAAAACTCATATGTTCCCCTTCCATTCTCATTAAATCTTACTTTCATAAGCTTTAATCTTTCCTTCTATCGTATCATCTACTAATTTAACAGTATCAACACATAATTTTAAAGCACTATCATAATTACCTTTATAGAATAGGGAACTAGCTCTATCAAGGCCATTATTAATATCTTCATGTAAACTTCTATATCTATTACCATAGACAATTAAAGCTTCTGTTAACTTAGCTTTATTTATCATATTTAAAGTTGTATTATAAAGTTTTAACACTAAATCTCTAGCCGTATCAACTCTAGTATTAAGAGTTTTAATAACAATAGGTTTACGAGATAATTCTTTAACTACCTCTTCTATCGCTTCATTCGCTTCATTAAGTTCCACAAAATAATTATCACTTATTATAGGTAGTTTAAACTCTCTCATCTTCTCTTTACATTCTCTTAGTAATTTATCTATCTCACCTAACTGTTCTCTCGCTCTTTGTTCATCTTCATACATATTACCAAGACTCTTCAAAGCCACATCTAAAGTTGATTCTGTTTGTTTAAGTTTTAGTGTAAGTTCATCTACTTCTTTAGTTACTAAGGAATAAGGAGTCGCTTTATTCTTAACTCTATCTACTAGATTTTTATATTCATCTTTAATAGAAGTCAAGTCTTTATTAACTTCATTAATAATATTAACATCTTCCTCATTAAGGTCATACATATTCTTAATATCATCTAACTGGTCATAAATATCACTAACTACCTTATCAGTCTTCTTTAACTTTTTAGCAAAATCTCTAATACCTTCTTCATATACTTTTCTTGAAAGTCTCTCTTTCTCAAAATCAACAAAGATACTATCTAAATAATCAAGAATAGTTTTTAACTCAAACATACAATCTTCAAGATTTAAAACTTTAATTCTATCTAAAATAGTTCCCACATTCTTACGAGACTCTTCTAAGTTATAATCAAGATTTAAATATTCAATAGGATAACCTTTCTCTGTCATATCTTTAGCAGTATCTTCAATCTCTTTAATTCTCTTAGGTATCATCTGTTTACACATAAGCATTAAATCAGGAACTTCTTCTACCACTATCTCCATATGTTCTATCATAGTATCCAAAGCTTTAACAATATGTACCACATCGCTATACATATTATCATCCATAGCCTTCTCAAACTCTAAGAACCGTTTCTCTATATTTTCAAGTTGTAACTCTATCGCTTCTGCCATCTCTTCATAAAGATTTTTATGGTCATTATATTCTTTATTTAATGCTCTATACTTAGTCTTAAGTTTACTAATAATACTACGATATTTCTCTTCACTCAAAGTTATCTCTTTTATCTGGTCAAGTAAATCATCCGCTTGCTCTCTAACTTTATAGACTTCCATCTCACACTTTGCAATTCTAAATTTAGCCGTCTTATATTCTTTCTTATCTAATAAAGTATCTAACTCTATAAGCATATCATCTATCTTTGGAATATCAACATTTTTAATAGTATCAAATCTCTCTTCCCACTTTTGATACTTCTCTTCCATCTTTTCATTCTTAATAATTGGTTCTAACTTAGAAAGTTCTAAAAGCACAGGTGTACTTCCAATTAAGTTTTTCTCTCGCTCTAAATTGTCGTATATATCTTGGTAATACCTCTTTTGTCTTCTTTTCAAGATAGTGATAATAGTAATTACTAAAATTAAAACTACAATGATAACACAGATTATAAATAAAAGTGTATGTCCCATTACTATCACCTCTACTATAACATCATAACATAAACTAACATTTTATGCTACAAAAACTTGACAAAAAGAAATTTTCATAATATGATATTAGAGCAATTTACTTGAAACAGCAATGTCTTACTTTATTCAATGTGTTTTCGAAAGTTTTAGTAACTTTTGTGCTGGAAGGTGAAAGAAATACTCCCTGAATAAATGGTGAAGACAAATCAAGAAAATGCAAATATAAGGAAAGGAGAAAATACATGGCAAGATATACAGGACCAAGTTACAAACAATCAAGACGTGTTGGTTTTTCTTTAACTGAAACTGGTAAAGAACTTGCAAAAAGACCATATGGACCAGGACAACATGGAAATGCTAGACATGGTAAACCAAGTGATTATGGTAACCAATTAAAAGAAAAACAAAAATTACGTTTTATGTATGGTGTTAACGAAAAGCAATTTAAAAAGACATTTAAAGAAGCTGGTAAAATGCCAGGTGTACATGGTACTAACTTCTTAATCTTATTAGAGTCTCGTCTAGATAACTTAGTATATCGTATGGGATTTGCTACTACTCGTCGTGGAGCAAGACAACTTGTAAACCATGGACACATTACTGTAAATGGTAAGAAAGTAGATATTCCATCATACAGAGTTAAACCAGGAAGTGTTATCGCTTTAAAAGAGAATTCTAAAGATCATAAAGCTGCTAATGAAGCACTAGCTAAAGTTAATAAACGTGTGGAATATGTAACTTTTGATGAAAACAAAAAAGAAGGTACTTATGTAAGATATCCTGAAAGAGGCGAACTTAACATGGATATCAATGAGTCACTAATCGTTGAATTCTATAACAAATAGGAAATGAAAAAGTCAAGGATTAACCCCCTTGATTTTTTTTATTATTAAAAGATTAAGCACATTAATTATTTAAGTTTTATTTTACCTCATAATATATAGCGAAGGAGGTAAATATGATTTTTAATAATGAAAACAAAGATTATAAAGATAACAAAGATAACTGCCTTTGCGAAGTTGTTAAATGTCTAGCTAAAAACTGCACAGGGCCAACAGGGCCTACTGGCCCTACTGGAGCAACTGGAGTAACAGGTATACAAGGGCCAACCGGAGCAACTGGAGCAACTGGAACAACTGGAGCTACTGGTCCAACAGGTCCTACAGGAAACTGTACATGTTCTTGTGTATCTAGAGGAGAACTAGTAGTAAATGGCGGAATGGAAAACGTTATCGATGATAAACCAACTGGCTGGCTTTTCAATAATCCTGATAATATAACATCAGAAAACAGTCAAGGAAGAGTTCATTCAGGAAATTGGTCTGTTAACATAGAAGATGATGCAACTCTATCACAAGTAATAAACAATATAGAACCTGGATGTTTTTATGAATTAAGCTTCTTTGCAAGAGGCGAAGGAGATCAAGTATCACTTAATGCCAATGTAATATTCATAACTAATTCTGGAGATATTCTTGGTGGTAATATTATGATAAGAGAACAAGACATAACTAATAGTAATCGTGATTTTGCATATTATAGACTAATTACATCACAAGCCCCAGCTGGAACTACAGGAATTAGAATAGAATTCATAGTTAATGCCAATGGTAATCAGTCATTAGACCTAGATGACGTTTCATTAACAAGTCTATAAAAAATAGGAGAGAATATTTTTCCTCCTATTTCTATTTTAACTCTATACAATCAAAACTACTTTTAATAACAGAAATAACTTCATCATCTGCTACTATTAAAATAGATTTATCTATTGGAAGAGATTTAACAAAACTAATTATCTCTTCCTTTTCATTATTATCTAAACTATGAGTTCTCCGAACTATTAACTTATCTCCTACAAGAATAAGAGCACTACCAAAGTCTTTTAACTTAAATGATGTATAACACATATCAAACTTAATAGCATTATTTCTTAGTCTTAACTTTTTACCAGCTTCTACTCCTTCTTCTGATAAAGGAGGATTATTCTTTCCACTAGTATCTTTATCCTCCCTAAAGCTCTTAACTAGATAAATCATTACTTATACCACTGTCTCTCTAAATCTTTATTATATTTTAAGAAATAAGTACGATAGTCTTTATTATTACTACCGAGTTCTTTTGATGAAGATGCCCCACCTACTAAATAGCCATCGCTAGTAACTATAACATCACTAAAGTAATCAATACCTTCACCATTCTCTTTATTATTAGCTTTCTTTTCTAAATCAGTATTATATTTAACAATAATACCACGATAATCTAAGTAATTATAAGTATCTGTAGACTTATCTTCATCTTTCTTATAAGTATGACCAACAACAATTAAATTATCTCCATCACTAACTATCTTATTAAACCTAGCAGCATTATTTCTACTGAAAGTAACTTCATCTAAAACTTCACCATCACTATTATATTTAAGAATTAATCCTTCTGTAACTTTATCAGCATCCTTAGCATCAATATTTATAGTCTTAGAACCTGCAACAAAGAAGTCATCTCCTACTTTTACAATAGAACTAAAACCAACAGTATCAGTGTATTCATAAGTCTTAGCATAAACTTGTTCCCCATCTAAAGTATATTTAGCAATCATACCATAACGAGTAGCATCTTTACCAACTAAATATAGATAATCTCCATCAATAATAGCATCATTAAATGTTGCAGATTTACTACCTCCAAAGTTAGCTCTCCACTGCTCCTTTAAATTAAAATCATATTTAATTATCAAAGCACCACCATCTGGATCACTACCTATAACCATATTTTGTAAGATACTTTGACCAACTACAATAAAGCCATCATCAACAAGTAATACTTTATTAAAAGTTGTATCCCCTGCTATTTGTACACTCTTAGTCTTAACTTGCTTACCTTCTTTATCATATAAAACAATTAACCCATCAGTAGCATTATCTTCAACTTGCTGTTTATCATACTGAGCACCACCTACAGCAATAAACCCATCACTATATTCTATAACATCACTAAAATATGATGAATATCCCTTAGTATAAGCACTTTCAAACTCTACTTCAAAGTCATTATTATATTTAGCAAACTTAGCTTTATTATACTCTTTCTGATAATCATTAAACTTACTCTTCTTAAAATCACTATTACCAGCCACTAAATAACCATCTTTAGTTTCTTTAAAACTATTTAAAGTATCGGTATAAATAATAGATTTACTTCTATTATAATAAGATAAACCTATATAGCAGACTTCTATAGCAATAATTGCAATACAAAGAACGATAATTACTCTTAACCATTTAACTAATCTTTTCTGTTCTACTCTTAAATCCTTTTTAGTTTTATTCTTCTTCATCTTTCCCTCCAAAACATGCAATAAAGTATTTCTTCTTACCACGTCTTACTACTACATATTTATTATCTATAGCAATAGACTTATTAATAGTAAACTCTAAATCATTAATTTTCTCTCCATTAATACTAATACTATTATTATTAACAAACTCCCTTGCTTCTCTTTTACTACTACAAATATTAAACTCTACAAGAAAATCTACTATATTCATATCTTTATCTATAACAAGCTTATCAAGTCCTTTAAAAGCCATTTCTATCTCTTTACTAGTAAGATTCTTAATATCTCCACTAAACAATGCTTCACTGATATTTAAAGCCTCATTATAAGCCTCTTCTCCATGTATAAAAGTAATAACTTCTCTTGCTAAAGCTTTATGAGCAATACGTTTTTCTGGAGCCTCAAGTTGTTCTTTTTCCATTTTCTCTATTTCTTCTTTACTTAAGAATGTTAAGAATTTTAAATAATCAATTACTTTACTATCCTCTGCATTTATTAAGAATTGATACATCTCATAAGGAGTAGTTTTCTCTTTATCTAACCAAATCGCTCCCCCTTCACTCTTACCAAACTTAGTACCATCTGCTTTTGTTAATAGAGGCATTGTAAAAGCATATACTTCTTTACCAGTCTTTTTACGTATTAAATCTATACCTGCCGTAATATTACCCCATTGATCTTGGCCAGCTACTTGTAAAGTACAGTCAAATTCCTGATTAAGATGTAAATAATCTAAAGCCTGTAATATCATATAAGAAAACTCTGCATAAGTAATACCACTATCTAATCTTCTTCTTACAATATCTTTATCAAGCATATAGTTGATATTAAAGTATTTACCATAATCTCTTAAGAAGTCTATTACATTAATATCTTTAGTCCAATCAAAGTTATTAACAACTCTAAAGTCCTTATCTCCTCTTGCAAATATCCTTTCCGCTTGTTCTTTCAAGCAAAGAAAGTTATGATTTAACTCATTCTTACTTATCATAGGTCTTTCACTAGTAGGACGAGGGTCACCAATAAGGCCAGTCGCTCCCCCTACTAAAAGTATTGGATGATGTCCTGCTTCCTTCAAACGTCTTGCAATTAAAAACGATGAAAAGTGTCCAATATGCAAACTATCTGCTGTAGGGTCAGTTCCAATATAAAAAGTAAGACCTCCTTTATTTAGTTTATCAACAAGTTTAGGACTAGATATATCTTTAATTAGTCCTCTCCATTTTAATTCTTCATATAATGTCATTTTATCCCTCCTATTTTTTTTACTTTAGTATCACCTTTTTCATCACCATAACAATATTGGTAAACATCTTCTCCACTCATAAGTGACATCTGAGTAATACCATCAAATAACACTTCTATAGCACTACCATAAGTTTTCCAAAATTTATCATTATCTTTTGGAGACTCTAAATCAAAATCATCTTCTACCTTCAAAGCATCCGCTTTTATTTCATCCTCATAATCATGATAAAAATGCTTAATATTTACATCAGTAGGAAAAAAATCATCTTTCTTATCTAATAATAACATCGTTAAAGCCTGACTAGGTTCAACTTGCGGTTTACCAGTCTTTCTATACTGATTAACTTCTTCACTATATAACTCACTTAAACTCATACTACCACTCCTATAAAAAATAAAAAGTCCCTACAAACTAAGGACGAGCTAAAACCCGTGGTACCACCTTATTTCATAGAAACTATGCACTCATACCTAATTAACGCTTAAGTCACGTTTTTTCTCCATCTATGTAACTTCAAAATATAACTATCTTAGTTCACACCTTCCACTAAGTCTCTTATAGTAGTTATATTTCTACTTTTAGACTTCTAAGAAAAATCTACACTAACTATACCAAAAAATAATCTACAAGTCAAATAATTCGCTATGACTTCCAGTAGCAACTAAAAGTAAAACCAATTCATCTCTATGGTACCTATACACAAGTAACCAATCAGGTTCAATATGGCACTCTCTACAATCTTTGTATAATTTATTGTTTATTAAACCATGATCTTTATATTTTGCTTCTAACAATTCACCATTAGCAAGTTTTTTTAAAATATAAATCAACTTATTTTTATCTTTATTCTGTTTAATTATTTTTTTATAATCTTTCTTAAATCTCGAAGTTATAACTATATTATACTTAGATTTCAGAAAGTCAAACGTCATTCTCCAAATCCTCAATTAATTCTTTAACACTATCGTATTTTTTAGCATCTATTTTACCAGACAATATATCCTCTCCTTCCTTTAAAGCTTCTAATAATTCTTTATTAGGTTTAGGATTTCTAACTTCAAATGGTAAACCATCGCATTTAATAATTTGTTTAATAAAAATATTAATAGCAGTACTCATATTTAATCCTAAATCTTTTAAAATATTAGTTGCTTGTTCTTTATCTTTACTATCAACTTGTACATTAATAGCACTATTTAAACTAGCCATAATTAAATTCCTCCTTTATATAAAAATAGCATAACTTCTAAAAAAAATCAACATAGTAACAACAAAACAACAATATAATAGCAATAATATTATATGCAAAATAATAAATATTAGTATTAATAACAACTAAATAACTAAAAGTAAAAATTAATAAAGTTTTTCCTACAAGCTATAGATTAAACTAAAATAAAGCATTCGTCAACACAAATGCCTCATAATTTAAAAATAATTATTCACTACTAATTAATAACTCCCTAAATCTCTTTTCTTTACTAGCATCACCACTGGAATCAATAAACACTACACTATAACTCTTATTATCAAAAGTTATTCCTCTAAGGTTTAACTGTCTAGCAAGTTCTTTACTAACACCCAAAGAACCATCAAATAACTTAACATTACCTAAAACTCTTCTAATATTATCTTTAATTAAAGGATAATGAGTACAACCTAAAACAACATTATCTATATCTTTATACCTACTAAGATTACTTTCCAAATATTGATTTATTTCATCTTCATTACCTTCTTCTATTAGTTCTGCAAGTCCCTTACAAGGAAGAAGTATTGTCTTATGATTATCATATTTATTAAATAAAGTAAGAAACTTCTCACTCTTTATCGTCCCTTCTGTAGCCATAACTAAAGTCTTACCTTTAGGATTATAGTCATGGACCATCTTATAAGCAGGTTCTATAGCAATGAATAAAGTATCAGGATATTCACTTCTTAATCTTTTAACACATATTGCACTAGCCGTATTACAAGCGATAACTATGGCAATACAACCCTTGTCTAAAAGATAATCTACTATTCCTTTAACAATACTATAAACTTCATCTTCACTCTTATCTCCATAGGGATTATTTTTAGAATCAGAGTAATATATAAACTTAGCATTAATCCCCTGCTTTAAAATCTCTCTTAAAACAGTAACCCCACCAATTCCTGAATCTAAAACACCTATCATATATCACTCTCCAAAGTAGTTTTAACAAGATAAAGTCCACAAGCTTTCGCCGTCGCTCCATTTTTACCTCTTACTTTACTTTCAAGTATTCTCTTAACTTCATAAGGCTCTATCTTACCAGTACCAACCTTAATTAAGGCTCCTACCATATTTCTAACTTGATATCTTAAAAAACCACTACCTACAAACTTAATATCTAAAACATCTTTTTTTCTAGTAATAGATGCTTCATAGATAGTTCTAACACAATTTTCCTTAACGTTATTCTCAGTAACAAAGGCTCTAAAATCATGTTCACCTTCAAAAAAGTGTATTGCCTTTCTCATTCTACTAACATTAAGTAAATGTCCATGTTGATAAGCATAATTTCTCATCACGGGATTATATTCCTTCATATTTATATAATAATGATATTCTTTTCTTAAGACATGATACCTAACAAAGTAATCATCTGGAACTTCCATCGCCGAATTTATATGTATCTCATCTGGTAAATAACTATTCATCGCCCTTTTTAATTTATAAGGAGTAATATTAACATCTAAATCTAAATGAGCGACTTGGTCAACTGCATGTACCCCTTTATCAGTTCTTCCCGCTGCCACTACCTTTACTTTAGTATTATTATTAATCTTATAAAGAGTCTCTTCTAACTCTCCCTGTATAGTCCTATACCCCTCTTGTTTTTGATATCCTTTAAAATTACTACCATCATAACTAAATCTAATTAAAAATCTCATAATCTCACTTCACATTCCAATATATATCTTTAATAAGGTCCATAACACTTTTCCTTCTAGGTAATTTAACATTCTTCTTATCTTTAACTAATAGTATAAAATCTACTATATCAGGTCTTTTAATATTATATTTACTATCAAAGAAAATATCACTAGTATTCCCTTCTCCTAAAACTGTATTATTACTAAGTACAATTAAATAATCAGTATATTGATATAAGTAATTAGGATTATTACTATATATAACAATAGTCTTAGAAAACTTATCTTTTAATCTTGTAATAATTCTAATAAGCTTTTTCCTAACATTCAAATCAAGTCCTCTAAAAGGCTCATCTAACAGTATTACTTTAGGATTTGTTATAAAGGCAAGAGCAAACTGAAGTAGTTTTACTTCACTTCCAGTCAAAGTAGATATACGTCTATCTAAGATATCCACTTTAAGACCAACTATTCTTAAGGAGTCTTTTATCTTTTTATCAATATCATCTACCTCTACTTTTTTATATCTAACATATTCTCTAAAATACTCATAAATATTATCTATATCAAAAAGATTAACAAATCTTTTCTCCACAAGTTCCATATCATTTCTAAATAAATAATAATTACGTCTTAACTTTCTAATCTTATTAAAGTAAATAATCCCTCTACTATCATCATCTAATGATATTAATCTAAGTAGTTTATCACCATTCTTTCCATATATACCAGTAACTTCTCCTTTAGGTATAACAAAAGATATATCAGAAAAATATTTACTATTAACATGAGAAAACTTTATTTCCATAAACTCTCCACCATCCCCAAAGGACTCATATTAATTTTGTCGGTAAGATTATAATACTCTAATTTCACAGATAAATCTACCATAAAAGGTAATTCCAAACCTATTTTATTTAATAGGCTATCATTAGATAAAACCTCTAACATCTCGCCACTACTAACTATTTCTCCTTTATCAAGTACATATATAATACTATTAATTGTGTATATTACTTCTTCTAAAGTAGAAGTAGATATTATAATAGTAATTCCTCTTGTCCTTAACTGTTCTAAAAACCCCATAAACTCTTCTTTTTCTATAGGAGACAAAAAAAGACAAGGGTCATCTAATAATAATAGTTTAGGATTACTAACGATTTTAGATGTCAAACCGACTCTAAGCTTTTCATATTCATTTAAATCTTTAATATTTTTATTAAGTAAATTAGTAATATGCAAGTCTTTAGCAATATCTCTAACTAACACATTAATTTTATCATCATCATATCCTAATCTCTCTACACTGTATCTAATGTTTTTTAAGACTGTATCATAGTTAAAAGTTAAACTAGCCATATAAGAAATATCATTATCACTTTTAATTATCTCTTTATCATAAGTAATTTTATTTTTAACATTAACAAGTCCTGCCAGTACTTTAAGTAACAAACTCTTTCCACTATTATTAGAACCTGTAACAAAGACTAAAGAATTTAAAGGTATCTCTATACTAAACTTCGTAAAAGGCCCTAACATTAGATTATCAACCGAAACCAAACTGCTCATCTTACTTTCCCTTCTTCTTTTGAATATTGTAGTTAATACGTGTAACAAACTTATCAGGTAAGAATCTCACTATAAATTTAACAAATTTCATCTTAAACCCAGGAATAATTATAGTCTTACCACTAAACATCTTCTCTACTGCATACCTTGCTACATAACTACTACTTAAAGCTTTAACACCGAACTCTACTCCTGCCCTATCATTAAATTTAGTCTTAACAGGCCCTGGACATAAAACTGATATCTGCACTTTACTCTTACGTCTTCTTAACTCTTCTCTAATCGCTAAACTAAGGCGATACACATAACTTTTAGATGCATAATAACTACTCATTAAAGGTCCTGACATAAAAGCAGCACTTGAAGATACATTAAGAATAATACCTTTATCTTTTTTTATCATATCTTTTAAATAAAACTTACATAACATATCAACCGCTCTAATATTAACATCTAACATATTAAGTTCAGTATTAAGGTCTATATCATAAAACTCTCCAAACACCCCAAAACCTGCATTATTAACAAGTATATCAATATCATCATTTTTAGTTAAAACATAAAGTTCTTTAACTTTCTGTAAATTACTAAGATCAACTACAACTATCTTAACCTTAACCTTTCCATCTATAGTAGTTTTAACTTCTTCTAAAGCTTCTTTATCTCTACCAACAAGTATTAAATCATAATCTAATTTAGCAAGGTTTAATGCAATATCACGTCCAATCCCACTACTTGCCCCTGTTATCATTGCCTTCAACTAAACCACCTCCGTCTTGTCTAATTACATTTTAACACAGAAAAAAAGATAAAGAAAGAATTTTGACTAATCAATAAAAATATGATATAATTTAGTAAATTTATTAAAAGAGGGGATTTTATGGTTGAAAAAAGAATTAAAAATATTAAATTAATACCAACATCTGAACTTATTTTACATGCCAATAATTATCAAAGTGATCTTGATAATATCTTAATAAAAAGACTAACTAAAAAATACAAAATTAATTATAAAAAATCAAAACACTTAATAAAAAGAGACCAAAAAATAATATTAAGTAGAGGAAACAATATAAAAGATTATGTATTTGATTACAATAGAGGTCTAAGTGGTACAATTGAAGCTTTATATAAAAAGATAGAAAAACCAAATAACCAAAAATTCTCAACCAACCAAACCGCTAACTTAACTTTTAGTGAATTATGTATAGGTTATACTCTTATAAACAAATTAACAAGATTATATAAAAAGAGAAATAATGAATTAGAAAAACATTCCGAAGATAATTATGAATATATTAAAATATTAGAATTTTATAAAACATTATATAGTCTATATGCTACATCAATTAGTGAAATTACTTTAAATGAAGATAATATAGAAAGCATATTTTTATACTATATAAATGAGTATCTTTTAAATTCTCTAATAGCAAAAGAAAACAGATTATGTATGAATAATGAATCTAAGAAAAATATAAAAGCTGAATTTGAATGTTATCAAAACTCCTCTTTTGATGTTATTTCCTTAGATACACATTCAATTACAAAAAGTGAAGGTACTACTAAAATATATACAATAGCTACACATAGTAATATTCAAAACACAAATAATATGATAATATATAAATAGAAAGAAGGCATTACAATGACAAGCGACAAATTATATCAAGAATATAATAAAGCATTTAATGAAAGAGTTACCTTAGAAAATAAAATAAATGACTTTATTACAAAATGGAAAGAAGGAAATAATACACTAAGTACCAAAGAAATAGAAAATGTAGTTGAAAAGGGATATGAAAGACTAGAATCTCTAAAGAAAAGAGAAGAAGAATTACACGAAGCATATCAAAAACAAGAAGAATTAGAAAAAAATATTCAAAGTTCATCTATTAGTATTGAACATCAACTAAATACAAGACCAACTAAATTAAATATAACTGGTGGTGTACTTTCTTCTGATGCAACTAAATCACATTTAACTGCAGAGCCTAAAACAGAAGAAGAATTACATAAAGATAAAGAAAATCTTTTAAACAAGTTAAAAGAAAAGGTAATAAAAGGAGAAATATCAAAAGAAACAGCTTCAAAATTAATCGCAGATATTAACACAATTTATAGCCCTGATACTTCTTCTTATGAAACAACAACTGAATCAAAGCATAAATAAAATTCACAAGACTGTGAATTTTTATTATTTATTACACACTTTCTATATATTCCATAAGTTTTAAGAATAACTTCATATGTTCTTTAGATAGTCCCTCTTTTCTAAGTTTACGAATAGCAATTCTTTTTTTCTTAATAGGTAAATCAGAAAAGATAATAGCAGCAAGTTTTTCTTTTAAATAAGTACTAATCTGTAAATCCATTAAGATACTATCAATATCTTCATTAATAAGTCTAACAGCATCAATCTCAATATCTTTACCTTTACAATTAATAGTTAACTGTCCAATAGTATTAACATTATTAACTTCCACAACAAAGTCATTCTCTTCTATATACATAGATTCTATTTTAATCTCTTGGTCATTATAATGAGCCGTAACAGACTCAGCTTTCTTAGTATTTCTAAATCTAAACTTATAATTACGTCTCATAGGAGCAATACCACTTTTACCTTCAACTGACCTTATAATTACTGTATAGTTATTCTGCATATAGTTATAATCAATATCTGTCTTTAAGTAATAACCCTCTTTATATAAAGATGTAAGCCCATCATCTTCATAAAGAGTATAAGTATTAGATACTCCTGGGAATATATGAATTTCCATGTCTAAAGGAAGCCCTACATTATTAACATCACTTCTATTAGACAAAGGTATAACAGACCCAGCTTTTGCAAATACAGGATAATCTTCTTCTTTATAGAATGATACATATTTCTTATCACCAGGAAACTTCTTACCAGTTTTAAAGTCATACCAAACCCCTTCAGGAATATAAAAACGATGTATAGTCCTATTCATAACATTATCTTTTTTAGTTAAAATAGGACAAACCAGTAATTCACTTCCTAAAAAGTATTGATATTTATAATTATTATCATCTATTACCCATTTATATTTATAATAGAAAGGTTCAATTAAAACTTTAGCATTTTTATAATAATTATAACTCTCTGTATATAGATAAGGAATTAATCTATGTCTTAAACGTAAATAATCATTAGCGATAGTCTCAGTCTTAATATCCCATCTCCAAGGTTCTCTTTTATAATAATTACCCCTCGCTGCATGAAATCTAAGGATAGGACTAAAAGTACCAAGTTCTACATATCTAATATATAACTCACTCTCTTCTATACCCCCATGATTACCACCCACATCATGAGACCAAAAAGATACTCCTATGTTAGCAGCAGACATCATACTCGAAGATATCTCTTTAAGTCCATCCCAAGACACTTCAGTCTCACCAGCATAAAGAATAGGATACCGATGAGGAGCATAAATACCGTTACGGCTTAACATAATATTTCTTTTAGCAGGATTCCTACCTATATCTTTATAATTAAAATGGTTATAGGCAAGTAACTTCAAAGCATTATTATCCCCTTTATAATCATGCCAGAAAAAGTCAACTCCTAAAGCTTCTAAAGGATGTAAAAAAAGTTTAAAATAAACATCAAGTAACTTAGGATTCAAAGGATCAAAAACAATTATTTTATTACCATTAACTCCAAGATAAGAACAAGCTTGGGCATAATATGTCTCATGTGGATAAATTCCTTCAGTTGGATCTATTTGTAATCCAAATCTTATATTATGACTATGTAAAAATTTAGAAACTTCACTAGGATTAGGAAATAGCTCTTTATTAAAAGTAAAGCCCGTATGTAAATCCTTAGCATTACCAACGTTCCTATAATGCCAATCCTTATCTAATAAGAACACTGCTAAAGGTACATTACGTCTTTCAAAGTCACCAACTAATTCTTTAACAGAATCTTCATCATAAGTAGTATTACGACTCCACCAATTACCTAAAGCATAACGAGGTATAAGTTCAGGATTACCTGTAAGTTTAAAGTAGTCTTTTAAAGCTAAAGGAAAGTCATCTTTATACATAAATACATATATATCTAAACTACCTTTCTCTCTTTCATAAAGAGTACCATCAGGATTAAACAAAAGACTATTACTATCATCAATACTAGCAAAACCTTCAAGAGAGTAAAGACCACGTCGCAAAGATTTAGGAGTATTAACATCTTCACTAATCATATTACCACCAAGATTACGAACTTCAGGGTGACCATAATACCAATCTCTATCGTTTTCACGACCTCCCATAAATAAAGTTATTTTTAAATTTTTCATAGGATCTACTTTACTACCAGAAAAATGAGCTTCTTTTACATAAGTTAAACGAAAGTATTTAGTAGTTATCTCTAAAAACTTAGAATCTTGTTTAGTTTGATATTCAGGAAACATAAAGGAACGATTAATAGCAAACTGACTAGGAACATCAACAAATTCACCACTAGGACTATATTCAAGTCTAACAAGTCTCTCACTTAAAACAGTAATACGATAATGTTTACCTTTATAAGTACATTTATCATCACTCTTAGCTTTACTTCCATCAATTTCAAACTGTTTACCTAGTGGATACATAGACATAACTCCTTTCAATCTTTTTATACTCTTTAATTTTAACACAAATAAAAGAAGATGAAAAGACAAAATCAAAGAGTTATAAATACAAAATCTATAACTCTAAATTTATATTAATAATTAACTTATTGAAGTTCAATCTCAAATTATCTGTTTAAACAGATAATTTACCTTATCCGTTCAATAATGTTATCTGTTCAAACTAAAGAATCTAGCATAAAAACTAGATTCCTTTTTATTTCTGAACAGATAACGTTTATAGACTTAATAACTGGCTCAATGTATACTAAGTTGTATTCTATTCTTTTGTAATTCTATATTATAATTGAATATTTTAAACTAAAATGAATAATTATCATAAATTATAACCACAGTTGTAACAACTAAGTTTCTTTATAATATTTATATTTGTAATAAATATCTAAAACACTAAAGAAGTAATAAAAGATTTAATTACCTTATATTACTTTTCCCGTTGAAATATAAACTTAATGTTATCTGTTCATTATACAAAAGAAGCCTTGGTATAATGGTTCTATAATATTTAGTGGGGATAGATAAAATTCTCACTATTTTTATAAAATAAAAGAGACATATGTAAATCCT
>CALVIV010000027.1 GCA_944331935.1 uncultured Bacilli bacterium
TGATTAGTTCATAATATATGTTCTTTGACAATTTGAAAAAATATTATAGAAATTTACACACTAGTCTTGACAAGGCCCACAGCAATTTGTGAGTTTTTTAGTTTAACAAGGTTATACCAAGATTTAAGTATGTGGCAAATAATAGCCAGATGAGATAAGGAATTTGTAAATAGCCACTTATTTTATTTACTTTTAATAATTCTTTAATCATAACGATAACTAATATTAATAATAATATTATCCAAAGGAAAGCAGTAAAGTACATTTCTAAGACAAAGAAAATTATAGGCCACATAAAGTTTACCAATAGTTGTAAAAGATAAATCTGGTCTAATTCTTTATTATCTTCATTATCTTTAGTAGCAAGAAAATAAGATATTCCCATTAGGATATAAAGGATAGTCCAAACAATTGGAAATACTATTCCTGGTGGACTTAGTGGCGGTTTTACCATATCCCTGTAATCCATATATCCTGATGTAATTAGCCCTACTATCGCTCCTCCTATTATAGGTAATAAACTATAAATTATTCTTTTAATCATAACGTCCTCCTTATTATATTTATATGCAGTTATTACTTTTTTATAATTATTACATACAATATATAGAGGTGTATTTATGAGTAAATATAAAGTATGTGTTTATGCAATATGTTTAAACGAAGAGAAATTTGTGGATAGATGGTATGAATCTATGAAGGAAGCGGATGAGATTTATGTTCTTGATACAGGTTCTACTGATAATACTGTAGAAAAACTTAAGGAAAAAGGTATTCATGTAGAAATAAAAAAAATAGAACCTTGGAGATTTGATGTAGCAAGAAATGAGTCTTTAAAGTTAGTACCACTTGATACTGATATTTGTGTCTGTACGGATTTAGATGAAGTATTTTTACCTGGATGGCGAGAGGAACTTGAAAAAGCATGGTGTGATAATACGACAAGACTTAGATATATTTATAACTGGTATTTAGATGAGAACAATAATCCAATAATAAGTTTTTATTATGAAAAAATACATAAAAGATTAGGTTATTCTTGGTATCATCCTGTCCATGAGATATTAAAGTATGATGGTGTGGAAACATTTAGTGTCACTGATAATATTATTTTAAATCACTATCCTGATAGAACTAAATCTAGAAGTAGTTATCTTCCTTTACTTGAAATGAGTGTTAAAGAAGACCCTAATGATGATAGAAATATGCATTACTTAGGACGTGAATACATGTATTATGGTAAATATAATGAAGCGATTGATACTTTGATTAGACACTTAGGCTTAGAAAAGGCTACTTGGAAAGATGAGAGATGTGCTTCTATGAGATTTATTGGGAGATGTTATAAGAATTTAAAAAGATACGATGAAGCGAAATTATGGTTAGAAAAAGCGATAGAGGAAGCGCCTTATTTAAGAGACCCTTATATGGAAATGGCTCTACTCTATTATGTTTTAAACGATTATGATAATGTTATTAATTATGTAAATAAGGCTTTAAATATTAAAGGCCATACTAAGAGCTATATAAATGAAACCTTTAGCTTTGATTATACTCCTTATGACTTACTTAGTATTGCTTACTATAATAAAGGAGAGATAGAAGCTAGTAAGGTATTTTTAGAGAAAGCTTTAAAAATGGAACCAAATGATGAACGTCTTAATAATAATTTAAAGATAATAAATGAAAGATTAAACGAAACTACTGAGTAAATTTTCAGTAGTTTTAATTTATTTCACAATAATTTATTTGATAATTCTCTATCTTTTCATTATAATAACTTACATGGAGGCAAGAATATGAAAGAAAAAGAAGCTTTAGGTATTGATGATTTTGACTTTATTTATTATGAACTTAGTCCAGAACAACAGCCTATTGAAGAAGTAATTAAAACAAGTAAATTTATTGAAATTGACTTTGCTAATTATTTAAAAGAAAATTATCCTAACTATTATAGTAAAAATATAAAAATTAAATTTATTAATTGGGGACACATGGAAGTTGTTTATGTCTTAGATAATGGGCATAAGAAATATACTTTATTAATGGGACAACCTAATTTAGAATATGGTAAGGTAAAGAGTGAATATGATAACTTAAAAATACTTAGTAAGAATAATGAAGATGTAGTTAGTCCCCTACTTTATTATGGTAGTCCTGATTATAATCGGGAAATTTATATGACACCTTATTATTATCAAGCTAGATGCATAAGTTATTTAGATGAAAAGTTAGGTGTTTATGTCCCTGAACCTGATTATCACTTTGAAGAGTTTAAGGAAGATGATAAAGATGTTATTGAAGAAGTTATTACAGCAAAGATAATATCTTTATATAATCAAAATACTCATATTGGTCTTGATAAGTTTAGAGTTAGTAGTGGTGATTTTATTTTAGAAAAAGGATTTGAAGATAATATAAATAATGTTAACAGTGTATTTAATGATATGAAAGTAATTGCAGCAAGGAGTTTAGTTAATATGTCTTTAGATGATTATATAGATTTAATTTATGAAAAGCTTGAAAAGTTTAATAGTAAAAATATCGATAAAGGTATAGATTTAGGTTACAGTAAAATAAAAAAATAATTATTTAACTTAATTGATGTTATAATATTATATATATTAAGATAAATTTAGTACTACTAAATTAAAATAAGGAGGATTTAAAATGGAGTTTTTTAAAAAAAATACTGAAGAAAATAGAGATGAAAATGTAGTTACTTCTTCTTTTTTATATGGAGTGTATGATATTTTTCAAACAGATACTAATGGAGTTTTTCTAGTTATAGGTAAAGTTAAAGGTACTGCTAATGTAGGAGATGCATTTTATATTGTTAACCCTGGAGAAGATGATGAAGAAATGTTGTTAACAACTATTGATAGTATAGAAATTAACAAGCAAGGAGTACAACAAGCGACTGATTGTCTTGCTACTTTTAAAATTAATATTGGCAATAACAAATCTATAATTCGTAGAGGAACAATATTTTTTACTAAAAATCAATCCGTGGAAGCAGTTCATAAGAAATATGTTGATACATTAGGGGATGTATTTATTTTACAGAAAAAATTAATGTTGGATGATAAAGAATGGGAACAACTTACTATCGCAGATTGTGCGGAAATTTTAAGATTAGCTCAATGGTTTAATAATAAAGTTAAACCTAATAGTATAGAAAAAGAAAAATTTGATATGCTTATAGATTGGTTATGTAAAAAAATACTAAATGCTAAAGAAATTTATTGTTTAATGAATAAAGATACTGGAGAAGCTCATATGTTTTCTAAGGTTATAAGTTATCCTGATGGTAAATATGAATGTAGTCAACCTTCAATTTTAGTTTTTACAAAGGCATATATACCAGCTATTGAAAATGCTTTTAATAAAGAGAAATTTGATATTAAAAAAATCCAAAATACAGAAAATAATAAGGAAATTTATAATTTCTTAGGTAATGTTTTTTATTTAAATGGTGCTTGTAATGTCCAAGTGTGTTCTCAGGATGTAGAAATAAAAAGAGAAATGTTAGTACCTGCTCCTGATTATAGTAATCTTCCAAAAGTAAATATTCCTGTAACTAATCCTAATTTAGTTAGATGGTTACTTTTAATAGGACAACTAGATAAGGTTGAAAGTGAAGAGGAAAAATTAGTTTATAGCTTATATTACGACTTTATGTGTAAAGAATTATTAAAAGCTGAATTCTTAATTCCTATGAAAAAGATAAAGGACATAGAAAGTGAAGATGGTAATAGCAATGTTACTCTTAATAAAGATACAACTATAGAATTAGCTATGATGAAAGGTAAAAATAATCGTTTAGCGGTTAAAATGTATACTGATTGGGAAAGAATGAGTTTAGAATTTGATAGAAAAGAATACAGTGGAATTATTCAAAATATTGCAGGAGTTATTGATAAATATGATTGTGCTATTAATGTTACTGAACATTATAAAGCTGGTTGTTATGTAAGCAAAGAGATGTTTGAAAATATAAATAAATTATAAAGCAATTCTCTTTCGGATATAATTTGACAAACAGATACAAACATGATATAATATGCCCAATTTAAGGGGGAAAATTATGATGCATATAACTAATGTTAATATTAATACAGATAAAATATTTAAAGATAGGAGAATACTTTCTATTAGTGATTTTCATTTAACAGAGGATAAAGGATTTGAACACTTAAAAGAAATAAAAAGTAAAACTGATATGACGAAAATATCACATATTGTAATACCTGGTGATATTGTTAATGATGTTAATGAATTAAAAGATACTAAATTTAGAAATAAAGTATTACAAGCATTATCAGATTTTGCTGATGATAAGCACGTATTTTTAAGTGCTGGTAACCATGATTTTATGGCTCATGATGATAAAAAATGGCAAAGAGGAGATTATTCTTTGCTACAAGAGACTATTAAAGAATTGCCTAAGTTTCATTTATTGGAAAATGGCGAAACAATAACTGCTAATGATATTACATATAGTGCTTTTTCTCCTGATTATTCTTATTATGAAGATGAGAATAAAGAAAGAAAAGATTTAGAGTCTGAAAGTGATTATGAAGAAGCATTTATGAAAAATTATAATGCTAGTCTATTTGATAATACTACATTTAATATTTTATTAACACATGAACCTCAATCTATTATTAAACTTAGTACAAAAAAAGGTAGTTGTATCCAAGATAATACTGATTTAGTTTTATCTGGTCACATGCATGATGGAATGGTACCACACTTTTTTAAGAGATTTTGTGGTAACATAGGAGTCATTTCACCTCAAATGCAAATATTTCCAAAATATGCACATGGAACTGTAAATGTTGGAGATACTACTTTTGTTATTAATGGACCTGTTAATGCTAGAGTTGAAAGTAGTTTAATTAACGAATTATATGGTTCTAATGCGACTGTTATTGATTTAGTAAAAACAAAGAGACTATAAAAGACTATTGCAAGCTTTACAATAGTCTTTTTATTATGCTTTAGTTCTTTCTACACTTGTTAAATAATAAAATCCATCTTCGTTAAGTGTATAAGTATATGTATATTGTTCCAAATTGTCTTTATTATCTTCTATATATTGATTGTAAGTGTTTTCCCTTTCTTCACTGTTATTAGTTGTATTTTCATTAATAAGTAGTTCTCCTAAAGAAGTAGTTTTATTATAATCTTTATACATTTGATTACTCATACCATCTAAATAGACTGTAGCACTTACTATTTCTATTCTATCACTATATTTTGTAGCACTTATTATCTTTTCATGTACACTAAAGACAGTAGTTCCACCGCAACCATTAGTACCTACATAAAAAAATCTTTTATTTTCATCATCATATGTATAAGTATAACATCTATAACTGTCAGTTATACTGTTGACATGGCTATAGGTATTAGGTCCAAAAGTTCTTTCATAAATACTCTTTAAATCTGCTTCATTCACATAATACATACTATTATAATTATTATCTATTTCTATAGAAGATTCTTTTACATAATTCTTCCACTGGCCATATAGTAATAATATTTTATCCTCTCCACTCATCTCACTTACTTTATAACCACCATCTCTATAAATTTGTGCTTCTGGTCCTATAGATGGACGATGGGCATTATTAAATAAATATTTAATATTTTCATTTTCAATGTCAAGTTTTACTCCTGTATCTTTTTCTTCATTATCATCATCAGTATTATTTTTTTCTACTTGTTCATTTGCAACTGTAGTGTTATTTAATTTAATAATATCTTTATCTACTAAAATGTAAAATACAAGTCCTATAATACATAAAATTAATAAGACTATTAAAACTATTACTCCTTTATTACTCTTTTTCTCCATAATCATTCACTCTCCTATTATTAGGATAGCATATTTCTTATAATCATACTAGTTATATAGCCTTAATGTTATGTCAACAAATGTAAAAACTGTACTAGTCTTTACTAATACAGTTTCTATTTATTTTGTAATTTACCTTTCATTCCTTTTAGTCCATTATGAGCGAAACCTTGTAAGATATTTGTCTTGAAGGAATGAGTTTTACTCTCACGTTTTTTATAATCTTTAATAGCAATACTAATCATGTCATCTAATAGTTCTGTATAATCTTTTCCTTTAGGGTCCCATAGATAAAATGCTAGAGAACCTGGAATTGAGTTAATCTCATTGACATAGACTTTTTTAGCTTTACTATCGATTAACATATCAATACGAGCATCTCCACTACTTCCTAGAGTTCTAAAGACTTTAATAGCAAGTTCTTCTACTTCTTTAGTCATTTTATCAGTAAGGTCTGCTGGTATTTTTCTATTAGCTGAAGCCATACCTTTAGAACCTTTTAATGGAGTCATTTTAGCACCTAGTTTTCCTTTAACTTTTCCACTACCTACATATTTCTCATCATAGGTTAAGAAAGCACTCTTAGATAATACTTCTTCAATAACACTTGTTTCCTGATTTTCATAATTACCTAAAACTGAGATATTTACTTCCATTAAGTTTTTAATTACTTCTTCTACTACTATCTTACTATCATAGTTAATAGCTTCTTCAATGGCTTTAACTAACTCATCTTTATTATTTGCAACACCTATTCCAACACTACTACCAGTTGTAGCAGGTTTAACAATAACAGGGTATTTTATTTTCTCTACTTTCTTGATTACTTCATCTGGGTCATTTTTATAATCTGTATCATAGAACCAAGTATAAGCTGGTACAGGGATATCATTAGACTTAAAGATATCTCTCATATAAGCTTTATCTTGTGATACTACTGCGGCATAGACATTAGGTCCAACATAAGGAATACCTACTGTTTGGAAATATCCTTGTAAGACACCATCTTCTACATTTGTTCCATGAGTAATTGGGAATATTACATCTAAGTCTGTAATAATCTTTTTAAATAGTCCTTTACTTTGAAGAACAAAGGCTCCATCTTTTTTATATAAGACAACATTACTAGCATATTTTTTAATTAAATCTAAATCCTGGTATACTTCAACATCCATTAACATATTACCAGTATACCACTCACCATCTTTAGTTATATAGATAGGAATAATATCATACTTTTCTTGATTTATTTTATTCATGGCTTGAACTGCAGAAATAATACTTACTTCATGTTCAACAGATTCACCACCGAATACAACTCCTAATTTAATTTTCATCTTATCTCCTCCTACTTTTCATTATATGTATCAGGTAAATCATTTTCAAATAAGGCATAGATATCCTTCTTAGTTTTTATACCTCTTATAAAATTATATGCTTCTTTGACGTCATTGTAAACAATTAAATTATCCATATTGAATTTCGCTTCTTTTAACCCTTCTTTAATAGGTCTAGTTCTCTTCTCACCAATTAGAACTACATAGTCAGCTTTTGATATTTCAGCGATTTGTTTACCAAACTCTTTATTAAGTTCTTCTTCTTTATCACCTAACTCTATCATACCTGGTGTTACTACTACTTTTAAGCCTGGCATCATAGATAATACTTCTAATGCACTCTTAGCACCTACTGGATTTGAGTTATAAGCATCATCTATTTGATAGAAGTAGCCCATTTTCTTAAGTTCTAGTCTATGTTCTACTTGTTTAACGTTTCTAACGGCTTGTTGTAGTTTAGTAATAGAGATACCAAATTCACGTCCTAAGGCAAGGCCTGCTAGGATATTATAAACGTTGTGTTTTCCTAATAGTTTAGTTTCAAACTCATATTTTTTCTTATCACCTTTAAAAGTTACATCAAAGGTTGTTCCTACACTAGAACATTTAATATTACTAGCATGAACATCTACGTCTTTATTATCGATACCAATCCATAAAATCTTACATTTGTTTTTAAGGTCATAACTTACTTGTTTAGGGTCATCTTTATTAAGAACACCTACTCCATCAAGTGGCAATGATTCGATAAGTTCAAACTTAGTTTTTTGGATATTTTCTTCACTACCAAAGCTTTCTAAATGAGCAGTTCCGATACGAGTTAAGATACCATATTTAGGATGAACTAAATTACATAAGTCTTTAATCTCTCCTCTAACATAGGCTCCCATTTCAGCGATAAATACTTCTGTAAATTTATCTAAGTGATTATTAATAGTAATAATTAATCCATAAGGAGTATTTAAGTTACGAGGTGTTGGAAGTGTTGCATATTTAATGTTTAATATATCTGCTAGAATATTTTTACTACTTGTCTTACCATAACTACCTGTTACACCAATAACTTTTAAGTTAGGCATACTTTTTAACTTCTTAACTGCCATACTCTTGAAGTGATGATATACATATTTTTCTAAAGTATATTTATTAATAAAGTTTGCAAGTAAGATTACAAAAGTATTTAGATAAGAGAAAAGGATAAAGATAAATATTAAGAAATGACTAATTAAGAGATTATCTCTATAGATTATTATTAATGCTAGTGGTATTAAATATAGTATTATAGTAGTAGCAATTAATCTTTTTACTCTTGCTGTTATTACTAAAGGTTTCTTTACTTGTTCATTTTTTAAATCTGTTCTAAATTTAACAGCATAAACTATATAAATAACAATTGCTATAATATTTAAGATTAAACTTATAGTTTTATCATTAATTAAGAAAACATTAGCGACTGCTACTATAAGGACTGCTAGTAGTTCTAGTGAAAAGAAGTTATCACTATTATTAACAACCCATTTAACATAACGGTTGTTTTCATTATATAAGTTTTGTTGTAACATATGTAAACTTTTTTTAGATTTGATAATAATTGCTATCGTAGCAACTAAAATTAAAAGTATTTCCATTCTATCCCTCCATAAAATTATTTATAATATTTATAACTTGTTGTAGATTTTCTAAATAAGCATAGTGTGTTCCTGGTAGAACAATTAAGGCTCCATCAGTAAGTAACCCTTCTAATAGTTTCGCTTCTTCAAATGTAGCTGCTTCATCCATCTCTCCCCATATTAGAAGAGTTGGGGCAGTTATTTTTTTAGCATAGTCTGATAAATCTTCATTAACTGTCTTTACTAAGATTTCTCGCATTCTAGGACTTGCATTTTTATAGTCCTCAGACCCTATATAATTTTTAGCAATCTCGGCAATTTTACCCATACCAGGCAAAGTTTTCGCTTTCTTTAACATTTTCTCTTTAAGAGTTAAGCCTTTTTTAGTTCTAACACAAGGGGCTCCAAATAAGACTACTCTATCTACTTCATACTTTGAAGCATAAACGATGGCCACTCTACCACCAAAAGAGTGTCCTATTAAAGTAGGTTTCTTAATCTTTAACTTCTTAACTAATTCATGAACAAGGTCGGCATAATCAGATACTGTCCAAACTTCATCTGGTTCAGCACTTTTACCATAGCCAGGAAAATCTAATATTGTAATATGATATTTACTTGATAAGGGATTTCCAAGTGGTTCCATCATTTCAATATTTTGTCCCCAACCATGTAGTAAAATAATATCTTTACCTTTATCATTACCATATTGTATGTAATTTACTTTATCTAGGTTAATCTTTTTCATACTTCCTCCTATTAGAAGTATAACATAAAAAGAAAAAAGAGTCTTTTATTTTTTACTCTTTTTTGTTATTTTGTCTTTGATTTAACCATATCTTTTAAAAAGCTATGTACTTCTTCGGCAGTAAGTTCTTTTTCTCTATCTTCACTTATGGTATCAAATTTTCCATCATGATAATATAGCCCTAAAAACGGTTCTTTATGGTCTAGATAATTTTCTTCATAATAACTTAGTACTACATCATTAATTTTTTCTGGAATAATACAAATTGTACTGTCTATTGATGCCTCATCATCAAAGGTTTCTAAATAAAGCATCATATCTAAAAATAAAGCATCATATCTAAATATTTGGTAATAAGACCTGCATTAGGCCAAATTTTAATATACCAATCACCTTTTAACTCCTTATCTTGGATGGAATTTAAAAATTCTTTAAACATTTCATAAACTATTTCATTATGCCCTATTCTTTCATCTTCTCTTTGCATAATGTTACCATCCATATCAACTGCAGTTATTCTTCTCATTATAAAACCTTCTTTCTTAAAAATATGTTATATATTTTTTGATTTAATTATTGGAAATACCAAATTTAATCCATCTAATTCGTTTTTATTAACTTTATAATCTTCGTTGTTAAATATAATATTAGAATAATAGTCAATGCTCGAATTATGAAGTGATTTAATATTTTTTAATGAAATACCAGCTTTATAAAAAGGCTCTCCATATTTTTTAGCATTTTCACTATTAAGTTCAATGTAGCCATCTTTCATTAGTGTTTTAGCAAAGTTGATATCTGTTACAAAATATCCAGGGTCTGGAGCTACTTTTAAATTAGTATTTTCTTCTTCAGTATAATATCTTCCTTCATTACAACGTATAGTTGAAAAGAACTGACGATAGGTAGAGTCTATCAAATATGTTTTATCTACTACTCTACCATCATCTTGATAAGGAAAAGTAACTGTACCAAAAACATGATTAAATGGATAATTAAAACATGTAGTGGCACTATTTTTAGTAACTTCAAGGCCTAGATTTTCTAAAGGCATAATTGTTAGTGCTTGTCCTAATTCACATAAACCATTTAGGGAATTTGTTTTTACATTAATACCTAAATTATCAAAAGCTTTTCTAGCATTTTCAACACTATAGTCTAAAAGTATTTTAATTTCTTCACTAGTAAGTCCTTCTTTAAAGCCATTATTTTTTATCTCCTTATAATGATTTAAAGTCTGCTGCAATTTTTCTTTATCTATCTTTTTCCTTTCTGGTTCTTGATAAATTATATAACTTTCATTTTCACCAATTAAATATAGATTATAAGCTTCATCTAATTTAATATTAAGTTTTTCACTTAGTTTATAATATCTAGTCCATAAAGTTGATAATAATTGATGTTTCTTATCATTATCTAAATCTTCATTATAAACATTAATAATTGTATTTAATATTTCTTTTAATGTTTCCATATTCACCTCTTAAAACAAACTTAACTGATTAGAGTCTGGTAATTCGTTAAGAATTCCCATCTCTGTCATTTTATCGGTTAGGGTCTTTGAAACTTTACCACGTTTTTGTAAATCTTCTTTACTTAGGAATGGTCCATTCTCACGTGCTTCCACTATAGTTTTTGCAACCGTCAAGCCTAGTCCATCTATTGTTTTAAATGGTGGTATTAAAGTATTTTCGTGTTCAGTGTCAACAACAAACCTTGTCGCATCACTTTTCTCTAAAGAGATAGGAGCGAATTTAATACCACGTGCCGTTGCCTCTAAAGCTACATGAAGAGACTCTATTATGTTTGTTTCCTTATTAGTCGCTTCAAAGCCTTTAGCAAGTAAGTCTTCATATCTTGTTTTAATAGCATTATAACCTTTTATCATGGTTTCTATATCATAATCATCTACTCTAATTGAGAAGAAGGCTGCATAGTAGAATAGTGGTTTATAAACTTTAAACCAAGCGATTCTAATAGCACTCATAACATAGGCACAAGCATGGGCTTTTGGGAACATGTATTTTATTTTATGACATGACTCGATATACCACTCTGGAACGTTAGCAGCTTTCATTTCTTCAACCATACCTTTCCAGACTTCTGGTTCTTTTGTCGCTTTACCTTTTCTAACATGCTCCATTATTTTAAAGGCTCTAATAGGTTTCATACCCCAGTTCATTAGGTTAACCATGATATCATCACGACAGCCGATAACATCTTTAAAAGGAACAATATTGTTTTTAATAAGTTCACTGGCATTGCCTGCCCAAACATCAGTACCGTGTGATAGACCCGATATTTTAACTAGTTCAGCGAATGTTGATGGTTTTGTTTCCACTAACATATTTATAACAAATCTTGTACCAAGTTCAGGTAATCCTAATGTTCCGGTTGGACAAAGTATATCATCTTCTGTTACACCTAAAGCTTTAGGACTTGTTAAAATTGAAAAGATATTTTTATCATCCATTGGTAGTGTTGTAATATCAATACCGGATAAGTCTTGTAACATTCTTAGTACTGTAGGGTCATCGTGACCTAGGATATCAAGTTTTAAGACGTCTTGGTCAATGGCATGGTAATCAAAGTGAGTTGTTCGCCAAAGAGAGGTATTATCATCGGCAGGATACTGGAATGGTGTAAAATCAAAGACATCCATATAACCTGGTATAACAACGATACCTCCAGGGTGTTGTCCGGTTGTTCTTTTAACTCCTGTACAACCTTTAGCAAGTCTTTCAATTTCGGTACTTCTTTTACCAACAATTCCATGTTCTTCAAAGTAGCCTCTAACATAACCATAGGCAGTTTTTTCAGCGACAGTACCAATGGTTCCGGCACGATAAACATTATCAACTCCGAATAGGACTTTGGTATATTCATGAGCTTTCCATTGATATTCTCCTGAGAAGTTAAGGTCGATATCAGGAACTTTATCGGCATTGAAACCTAAGAAAGTGGCAAATGGCATGTCTTGTCCTTCTTTACCCATAGGTTGTCCACACTTAGGACATACTTTATCTGGTAGGTCATATCCTGAAGGATAATCTTTACCGTAAGGCTCACCATCATCATTGATAAACTCTGAGTATTTACAGTCTTTATTACGGCATAGATAATGAGCAGGAAGAGGATTAACTTCGGTTATTCCCATCATTGTTGCCACAAAGGATGAACCAACTGAACCACGAGAACCAACGATATAACCATCATCATTTGAATGTTTAACTAGCTTTTGAGCGATTAGGTAAATAACATCGAAGCCTCCACCGATGACACCACCTAAGTTTTTCTTAAGTGCTTTTTCTAAGTCTTCATCTGTTATATCAGGGGTAGTTATTTTAAGATTTTCTTTAATTACTCTCTTTACTTCATCAAAGCCTTTTAAAAGTGTACTATGTAAGTTAGCATATAATTTCTTAGTAAAGTCATCTCCACTTAGATTAGGTTCTTCTCTTTTTAACTTAGCTTCTATCGCTTCATAGACTCCATCACCATATAACTCTTTACTAATTCTCTCTTCTATATTATAAGGTAGAGGGTCACCATACATATCACTCGCTTTTGTAAAGACTAAGTCAGTAACAGTTTCTACACTTTTGTCAATCTTAGGAGAGAAAGGTATTCCTCCTGTTTCGATGATAACTTCTATAATTTCCGCCATATCAGCGATTTTATTTGGATTATCTATAACTATTAGTTTTCTTGTCTTATCATCTAGAAATGAGAAGTCTTCTAACATTTCTGTTGTCGTTCTAAAATGATTAGATGGAATATTTTTAATACCACCTCTTGCAAGAGGATGACGTCCGCCACCTGGTACTTTTTGATTTACGATAATCTCTCTATAGATTTTATCTTCACGAGTTATGTGATGAACATCTCCTGTTGCCACTATCAACTTACCTGCTTCTATTGTAGTATTAATGATTTTCTTAATATTACTAATTACTTCACCCTCATTGGCAAAGTCACCTGTTTCTACTAAATGAGAATAACATTCAGGAGGTTGTACTTCTACATAGTCATAGAATCTAATAATATTAGATAATTCTTCTTCACTCTTACTAGTCGCTTGTTTAAAGACTTCACTTTCATAACAACCACTACCAATAAGTAAGCCTTCACGATATTCATTAATAACACTTCTTGGTATTCTTGGTGTTTTATATAGATAAGTTGTATTGGCAAAAGAGACTATTTTAAATAGGTTCTTTAGACCTTTCTTATTTAAAGCGATAATATTGATATGATTAGTATTACCATATTTATACATTTCTTTAGAGTCTACGATATTAGATAACTGTTCCATCGTCTCTATATTACGACTATCTAGTTTTTCTAACATTTTATATAGGACTAAAGCTGTACCTTCAGCATCATAATCTCCTCTGTGGTGACTTTCTTCATCCCATGGAACGTTATATCTTTTAACTAAGGCAGATAGGCTGTGACGAGCATAGTTATTGTCTAGAGTTCTTGATAATTCAAGGGTATCGATAACAGGATTCTTAAACTCACCTAAATTATATTTTTTATAGGCCATCTCTAAGAAAGAAACATCGAACTTAGCATTATGGGCAACCATAGGTAAGTCTCCAAACCAATCAATAAACCTTTTAACAGCATTTTCTTCATTATCTTTATCTTCTAGCATTAAATCTGTTATATTAGTTATCTCTGTTATCTTAGCAGGTAGAGGACGTCCGGGATTAATTAATTCATCATAACGTTCTAATATTTCTCCACCTTTCATCTTAACAGCACCGATTTCAATAATAGAGTCAGCACCACCAGCATTAAAACCAGTTGTTTCAAAGTCAAAAACTACATAAGTTTGGTCTAATAATTTCCCATCATTAGGTCTAATAACAACATCAACACTATCATCTACCATTACAAGTTCTGTTCCATATAGGGCTTTAAACTTATCTTTTTCCTCTTTACCTTTATTATAGTCTCTTACTAAGTTATAAACGTGAGGAAAAGCTTGACAACCATTATGGTCAGTTATAGCGATAGCTCTATGTCCCCATTTCATCGCTTGTTTTACTAATTTTACTTCATCTGCTACTCCATCCATCTGACTCATCATGGTATGGGCATGTAGTTCTACTCTTTTCTCTTTTGCATCATCAGTAATTTCTTCTTCCTCATGTTCTACTGGCATAATATCTCTAGCATTAAGGACTAACTCATCTTTAGCGAATGAATCTATTTTTGTATAACCTCTAATCTTAAGCCATGTTCCTACTTTTAAGGCTTTACAAAGTCTAGCATATTCTTCATCTTCATTACAAAATACTTTACAAGCGATACTATCAGTTTCATCTGTTATTTTTAAGGTAATAATCTTAAAGTTACTTTTATTAGATTCAAAATAATCTGTACCAAAGATATATCCTTCTACAGTAACATCATTATCTTCTCCTAATAATAAACTCATCTTAATAGGTTCACTATCTATAGTCTTACCTAAGATACACCCTTCATCAGTACTTTTTCTTCTTCTAGGAGTACCACTGTTATTATAACGTTTAGGCTCTTCTTTAATAACATCCCTCTTAATAGGTTCAGGAATAGTAACATTAGAAAGTTCATTACTTATTTCTTCTTCTATTTCGTTATCTTCTCTTAATATAACAGGAATATAGTCATGAAAACCTATATTATGATAGAAGTTATTTATATCATTACTTATTTCTTTTAGTCTATCTTCTTCTTTCTTATTATAGGCGATAAGTCTTAGAGTATCATCTTCATAAATTAGAGAATCTTTATAAACATCTGTTAATTTTATCTTATCTTTTTCTTTTAAGATATCTAAAAAATAAGGATAATAATCTAGAAGGATATTATTATCAGGATTCCTAACGGTAAAGTTATAAGTTAAATCATCGGCAAAAAGAGATTTATTCTCTACTAGATTAGATAATATATCTTTAGGTAAATATTTATCAATAGTTATTTTTACTAAAAAGCTTTTATTGTTTTTATTGATGACTATTTTATCTAAAGTTGAACTTTTAAAAAAGTCAAAGTACTCGTCATTTAGATTAATCTTTTTCAAAAATAAATTTAATTTACTATCCATACTAATCACTACCCTATATTATTTCTAATTCTTTAATCTTTAAAATATGTTTTTGGTTCTTAATACAAAAGTTAATAAAAGTCTTTAAGTCAACTGTAGCAAGGCCTCTTTCAAAAGTATATTTATCTAGTTCAAAGATAATCTTATCTTCCATCATTCTATTTAATATCTCTTCTTTAGAATAACCTAAATACATAAGAAAGTAAGGATATAGTTGTCTTTTTAGGTATTTTAGAGAACTATCTCCTCTTAAGTAAACACTTTTTTTCAAGGTTCTTGATGTAAGTTCATTATCTATTGCAAGTTCAATAATAGCATCAACGATATCTTTATATTCTACTTGATAGTTAGCAAGTTCTTTTCTTACGATATGTTCAATAATATTGATAATGGCAAGGGTATAGTTATCACTATCAACTCTATTCCCCCAAGTAATAGTATTTACTCTTCTACTCTTAGGTATTTTCATTCCTATAACATCTAACTTTTTGTCAACAACTAAAACATGATATAGTTTAATATCAAATCTAAGTATCTCTTTTAAGTTTTTATTTAAGTCTTTTTTTATTTTATCCCAAGTATGTAATAAATCTAGACGATATTTTTCTGTTTCTTCTCTTATTCCTTTATATATATCACTAGCTTTAACCATATCAAAGATAGTATCATCATCTGGTATATAGTTTTTAGGGTCTTTTAATATTAATTCTTCTTCTTTATATAATTCATTATAACTATGACGATAGTTTTTCCACAACTTCTGTTTAAAGCTTTGAATATCAGAAGAAATAGAAGCACTAAATAAAAGATTCCAGATTAAAACATAATCATTTAAAACAAAGTTTAAATTCATTTTCTATTCCCCCTTATCGATATTGTTGTTCATATTTAAAGTTTATCATAAAATTCGCCACAATAAAAGAGAATAGAAAATAAATATTATTATTTTCTAGTTCTCTATGGCTTTAAGGCAGTTATAGGAACAATATATATACCAGTCTCTTTATCTTTTACAACTGATGTAAAATTCCCTGTTATTATGCACATGAATTTAGGTTTAGTTATCATATTATCATAGAATTTTAGTAAATCTTTCTTAGCAGTTTCAATAGCATTATATCCTAGTTTTATTTCAACCGCTGCATAATCGCCATTAGAAAACTCTAAAATTGAATCAACTTCTAGACCTGTTACATTATCTCTAAAATGATATAGATGTCCACCTAAATATTCTATATATATTCTAAGGTCCCGTTCTACTAGCGATTCAAAGAGAAACCCAAACGTTTTTAAGTCTTTAAGTAATTTATCAGCATTCATATTTAAAGAGGCACAAGCAAGTGAGGGGTCTGTTAAGTGTCTTTTTGGTGACTTACCTATTCTTTCTTTAGAACGATAGTTTTCACTATAGGCTTCTTGATTTTCTATTATATGCAATCTATCTAATACATCTAGGTAGTCTCTTAAAGTTATTCTGCTTTCAATTAATTCTGATTCATTTTCATAGTTATCTATATCTTTTATAAGTGTTTCATTGCTAACAACTGTAGATTCATTTCTTGCTAATGATTTAAGCAGCATTCTCATTTTATTTTTGTCCCTTTTTTTATCATCATTCATATCTTTATCAAGAATAGATTCTATATAACTTTTAGGTATTAATCCCACTTTATCTGCATCTACTTTTATATTACTTGGCCAGCCACCTCTTACTATTAGGTTAGCAAGTTCTTTTAAGGAAGGTATTTTTACATTAACATTTTTCTGTTTATCTTCTAGCATTGCTGTTAAGGATGCATCCCCAGTAGAGTCACCTGATTCATAAAGCGACATAGTATACATCTTTATCTTACCAATTCTACCTGCCCCCGAATGAAATACTTCTTTTTTTCTTTCGTCATTCAATTCTGTTGAGCACGTTAATATATATTTACCCTTCTTAGAATCTTCATCACATTTTCTTCTAACTTTATCCCATATTTTAGGTACTAAGTGCCATTCATCTATTAATTCAGGTTGTTCTTCATTTAATATCAGTTCTAAATCAAGTAATGCTCTTTCTTTAGTTTCATCATCATCTAAATAGACAGCACTTTTAGCATGCTTAGAAGATGTCCATGTTTTTCCACACCATTTAGGTCCTTCAACAGATAAGGCACCAAAAACTTTTAAATAGTCATCTAAGTTTTTATCAATTAATCGTGGCATATATTCATCGTTATTAAAGTTCATAAAGAAATCACCTCTATATAGAGATGATAACATATTTTTATGGTTTATTCAATATTTGATATACAATTTTTAAGGATTTTGATATACAAATTTTAAGAGTTTTGATATACAATTTTTAAAAGTTTGTAATTACATAATATACTCCAAAACCAACAGCAAGGATTAAGATTAGGGAGAATAAGAATTTTAAGAAACCGATGAACTTTGATGGTTTAACCTCTTCCTCATCATCACTTTCAAAGTCCTCTTCACTCAAATCAAGGCTCTTAGTATAGAATGATTTATCTATTTCATCTTTTAAAGACATAGTCTTTTCTTTAACTTTATCTAACTTCTTAGTATCATCTTCTACTTTACTATCTTCTATCTTAGTAGCGATAGGCTTTAACACTTCTTCATTTACATTAGTAGCCATTAAATCACTAAGTAAGCTATTATTGTCATTAGATTCTGCTTTATCTATTTCTTCTCTTAATTCTTTAGAAGTAATAGTATGAATTAACTCTTCAAGTTCTTCTTCATTTTCAATAGGTTTATGTCTTAGTTTAGTCTCTTCTTTAAATTTCTCTAAATCTTCTTCACTACTTTCTAGAATATTATATTTTTCATTATGTAGTTTTCTTTTCTTTTCTAAAGCATCTTTTTCTCTTAGTTCTTTCGCCTCTTCTAGGACTTTATTAATATCATAGGTTTTATGTTCATTATTATATAAGAAATTAAATTCATCTAACTCTTTTCTTTCTTTAGGTTTTTCTTCTATATTCATATCATAATCTTTTAGACTGTGATATCCTTCTCTTGTACGATAATTCTTTTTCGCAGCACTTAATTCAACGGCATCTATTTTAGAAACATCTGTAAGGGTTGTATATTTTTCTAATCTACCTAAATCATTATAGAGGTCTTTATTTTTTTCGGTTCTACTTCTAACAGTATTTCTATTAGAACTATCATACCGTTCCATTCTTCCCATGACATCACCTACTTTACTATATATTACAATGATATCATACTATTAAGAAAATTTAAAGTAGGCAAAATTATAAAAATAAGATATAATTAAAACTGAGGTGATAGAAATGAAAGTAAAAGTAAATAAAGATGCTTGCATTGGATGTGGAGCATCCGAAGTTTGACAGTTTGAGTATTTGAAAATCTTAAAGCATCCCTTATAGTATAAGGATTTTTTTATGTCAAATTTT
>CALVIV010000028.1 GCA_944331935.1 uncultured Bacilli bacterium
TTTTTGTATACTAAAAATAAATTAGAATAAATTATATTAGGTGATATTATTAAACATATAATTATAGGAGTAATAGGCTTTATTTTAACAACTATAGGTTTCTTTTATTTTATAGTTTATTCTAATCTATTTACATTTGGCTATTCTTTTAGTGAATACTTAATATTTATGGTATCTAATATAAAAAATTATACATTACTAGTAGGTATTATTCTTTTATTAATAGCAGTTATTTCTAGAAAGGGGAAAAATAAATGATATATACATATGATATTTTACTTAATTGGACAAAAGAAGAAAGATTGAAAGAGTTTTATGAATGGAACTTAGAGGATGATTTAGAACATATTAAGAAAATACCTATTATTAGGATAAGTGAAGTTATGATGAAAGAATTATTAACATCTAAGATAAAAATAGATAAGAGTTTTCTCTTTAAAATTAAATGCAAAACAGAAAGTTATTTTCATAATGAAATAGATGTAATAGACTATGCTGTTATTGTTACTACTTTAAGAAAAGCTTTAGCATTAGAACTTGATAATGAAGGAAATGTTATGTATAAAAGTAATCTTTTAATAGATGAAGAAGAGGAGGTATTAGAAATAGGAGAAGAGTTAGTAGTTATGGATATTCCTTATAAAGTTATTAGTAAAAATAATAAAGTCTCATATCTTACTAGAAAAGAAGAGGAAGAAAAGAAGTTCTTAACTAAAGAGATTAAGAAAATAAAAAAGAATAAAGAAGAATCTAAATTAAATTATTTATTTAAAGAGTTCTTTATAGATGATGTTGATACTTTTAATGATAAATTAAATGTATTAGAAGAAGAGATATCTAAAGATTATAACTCTTTTCATCATAAACTTTATAATCTCTTAAAACTATCTACAATAAAAAAGAAGTAATTATTTAAGTTTATAAGTCTTAGTAATTTCTTCTTCTTTTTTATTATCATCATCTTTGAGTACCTCTTCATACTCATGATAATCAATTACTTCTTTAGTATATCTTATTATTAATTCTTCCAATTTTTCTAAATCTATATCTTCTGAATTTATATCTTTTTTATCATTCATTATATAACCCCGCTTTAGTGATATAAATTATAAGATAAATAATTTTTGTTGTCAAATTAGTATAAAAATAAAGCTTTTGTAAATAATAGAAATAGGTGATTAAAATGAAAAAAATATTATTATTGTTAGTATCATTAATTTTAGTAACTGGGTGTAACGATATGATGAATACCCCAACTAGAAGAGTAGAAGAATACTTAGGAAAATATCAAATATTAGATAGTACAGTTCTAACAGAACTTGATAATGTTGTAGATAATAGTGATTATAGCAAAGATTATAAAGAGGAATATAAGGAGTTAATGATTAAACAGTATCAGAACTTATCTTATAAAATAAAAAATGAACAGACCAATGGTGATACTGCTAATGTTATAGTAGAAATAGAAGTCTTTGACTATAATAATGCTTTATCTGAAGCGGATGACTATATTGATGAACATGAAAGTGAATTTGTTGATGATGAAGATGAAACTAGAAAAGAGAAAATAGACCATTACAAGATAAATGCCATGAAAGAAGTAACTGATAAAGCTAGTTATACTATTAATTTTAGCTTAGTTAAAGATAATAAAAAATGGGTTTTAGAGAAAATAAATGATAGTGACTTAGAAAAGATACATGGCTTATATGAAGATTAAATTAATTGTAAGTAAATGTCAAAAATACTACTTTAACTTCCTTTTTTAAACTAATTAAGTTATAATTTTAATAGGAAGTGTTAATAATAAGATTATAAAAAGTTAACATTTTTATAATCTTTTTTTAAGGAGGTTATTATGACAGTTCATATTGAAAGTAAAAAAGAAGATATTGCTGAGGTAGTACTTATGCCTGGAGACCCATTGCGAGCTAAGTATATCGCTGAAAATTTCTTAACTGATTATAAATTAGTTAATAAAGTTAGAAATATGTTTGGCTATACTGGCTATTATAAAGGTAAAAGAGTAACAGTATTTGCCTCAGGTATGGGTATTCCTAGTATTGGAATATATTCTTATGAATTATATAAATTCTATGATGTAAAGAAAATAATTAGAATTGGTACAAGTGGTTCATTCAATAAAGATATTAAAGTACTAGATGTAGTATTATCTAGTGGAGCTTACTGTAAAACATATTTTCCAAAACTATTAGATGGTAAAGAAGTTGATTTTATTACATCAAGTGAAGAATTAAATGAAAATATTAAAACAGCCGCTAAACTTGCGAATATTCCTTTAAAAATTGGTAAGACTATTACTAGTGATGTGTTTGATTTATATAGTAGTTCTCTTGATGAATTTAAATCCAATTTTCCAGATGATAATTTCTTATCAGTAGAAATGGAAGCTTTTGGACTATTTTATATAGCAAAGAAGTTTAATAGAGAAGCTTCTTGCCTAATGACTGTGGTTGATTCTTTCTATGATAAGAAGAGTCTAACTAGTGAAGAAAGAGAACAGTCACTAAATCAAATGATTACCCTAGCTTTAGAAGCTGCGATTATATAGAAAGGAAGGTGCAGTATGGATTATGTAAAGAAAGATTTAGGAGCTTATAATCTTCATATAATAAAAACAAACCTTTATAAGACTATTACTGTTAAGATATTCTTTAGAGAAGAAGCCTTAAAAGAAAATATTACGAAACGTAATTTCTTAAGTCGGATGATGATGTTAGGAAGTAATGACTATAAAACTAAAGTAGAACTTACTAAAGCTGAACAAGACTTATATGCTGTTAATATATCAAGTACTAACAGAAGGATAGGTAACTATTTAGATACTGGTATTAGTCTTAAAGTATTACATGATAAATATACAGAAGAAGGTAACTTTGAGAAGAGTTTAGATTTATTAGACTCACTTATCTTCAACCCTAAGGTTACTAATAATGCCTTTGATGAGGTAGACTTTAATACCGTTTATGAAGAATATAAAGCAGACCTTAGTAGCTTAGTAGAAAATAAAATGACTTATGCTTTAATTAAAGGTTTAGAAGCGACAGATAATAAAAGTGTTATAAGTTATCGAGGTATTGGTTATTTAGAAGACTTAGAGAAAATTACTAAAGAAAACTTATATGATTATTATAAGAATGTTATTAGTCATAACTTTGTTGATATCTTTGTTTTAGGAGATGTAGATGAAGAGAAAATTACCAATATTATAAGAGAAAAATTTAAGATAAATACTTTTAAAAAGAAACCTATAAAAGCTTTAGTAGAGCCCCTAAAATCATCTAGAATTAAAACTGTTAAAGAAAAAGTAGAAGCAGAACAAGATAACTTAATAATAACTTTATCTCTTAATAACTTAACAGATTATGAAAGAAATTATCCTCTTTCTTTATATAATGCCATATTAGGTGGAGGTTCAGAATCATTATTATTTAGCGAAGTTAGAGAAAAGAATTCACTTGCCTATTATGTTAGTAGTACTCCTAATAAATTAGATAATTTAATTATTATTAGAGGTGGTATTACTAAAGATAAAAGTATGGATGCAGTTAATATAATAAAAAAGATATTAAAAGACTTAGAAGCAGGGAAAATAGATGATGATAGAGTAGAGAAAGCGAAAGAATATTATACTAGTGCCATTGATGATATTATAGAAAGTCCTTTTCAAATAATAGAGAGTTATTATATGATAGAACTACTTGGAGTAGATGATATTGAAACTAAACGTAAGAAGATGTTAAAAGTAACAAAAGATGAAATCATCGCTCTTGCTAAGAAAGTTAAAATTAATACAATTTATATTCTAGAAGGAAGTGATGATAATGGAGAAAATTGAAATAAAGAATGTTGATAAGACTATTTATAGAGAAGTTTTAGATAATGGTTTAGAAATTATTATTATTCCTAATGATAAGATTAGTAAGAAGAAAAATTATTACTTTAGTTATGCCACTTATTATGGAGCCGCTATTAATGAATTTGTTCCTGTTGGGAAAAGTAAAATGACTTCTTTTCCTAGTGGTATCGCTCATTTCTTAGAACATAAGATGTTTGAAAGTAAAGATGGGATAAAGCCTTTTGATTTTTATGCTAAGACAGGTAGTTATGTTAATGCTTTTACTAGTTATAAAAATACTTGTTATGTTGTAACTGGTAATAAGAAGATGAAAGAAAATTTAGAGTATTTATTAACTTTTGTTAATAGTCCTTACTTCACAGATGAAAATGTAGAGAAAGAACAAGGAATAATATGTGAAGAAGCAGCGATGAATGATGATAGTCCTGATTATTTAGCATATAAAACTATTAATAAAAATCTTTATAAAGTATCTCCTTATAATACACCAATACTTGGAACTATAGAAAGTATAAAAGAAATCACTAAAGATGACTTATATAACTGTTATAATACTTTCTATCGTCCTAGTAATATGTTCTTAGTAGTAGGAGGGGCAGTTGACCCAGATGAAGTTGTTAAAATTGCTACCAATACCCTAGCAAGATTTAATTTAGAGAAAAGTAATAATATTAAAATAAAAAATTATAAAGAACCAGTTAAAGTAGTTAAAGACTATGAAGAGATAAAAAAAGATGTAAAAGTAGAAAAACTTGCTATTGGTTTTAAAATGGATAAATCAAAGTTTCCTATAAAAAATAAAGTTACCTTAGATTTATATCTTAATATGTTAATTTCTCTTTGCTTTGGTGCTAGTTCAGAGTTTAGAGAAATGATAAGAAAAAGACATCTAGTTAGTAGAAGTGGTTACTATTTTCAAGATATAGGTAATATCGTTACTTTTATGGTAGAAGCAGATGTTTTGAATTATCCTGTATATTTAAAAGAATTAGAGAATTATCTTAATAATTTAGATGTATTAGAAGAAGATTTAGAGAGAATTAAAAAAGTTTGGATATCTAGTGAAGTAATTAAAAGTGATTATGCCGATAGCATTGTAGATACTGTAGTAGATGATATGATTAATTATCATAAAGTTATTACTAACTATGTAGAACTTATTAAGAATATGAATATTACAACAATGAAAGAGGTAATTAACAGCTTAGATTTTACTAATAGAGCAATTGTTAGAGTAATAAGTGAAAATAATCCTTTACAAAATGATTAATACTATGATATAATTAGAGACGTCAAAAAAATGTTCCGCTGGCTCTTTGGTTATGAGCATTGGTTATAGGTAAAGGAGGATCTTATATGAACGTAATTGACAAAATTAATGACAAACAAATTAATAAGAACATTCCTGAATTTAGAGTTGGAGATACTGTTCGTGTTGACGTTAAGATTATCGAAGGTAAACGTGAAAGAATCCAAGCTTTTGAAGGAATTGTAATCGCTCGTCGTGGTGGTAGTGTTAGTGAAACATTTACTGTTCGTAAAATGAGTAGTGGTGTAGGAGTTGAAAGAACATTCCCAATTCACTCACCTAAGATTGCTAAAATTACTGTCTTAAGACATGGTAAAGTAAGACGTGCTAAACTAGGAAATGTTTTAAGAAATAGTAAAGGTCAATATCGTATTAAAGAAAGAGGGCAACAATAGTTCTCTTTTTTCTTTTCTAAAGCTTAAATTAGATGTATAATATTAATGTGTTAGAAAGGATTAGATATGAAAGAAAAAATAAAACCATTTTTACCATATATAATTATTATAGTTGTTGTCTTATTTATTAAAGCTTTTATAGTTACACCTATTAAAGTAAATGGAGAATCTATGCATCCTATACTTGAAGAAGGAGATATTATGATTTTAAATAAGACAGCATATTACTTTAATAACCCTAAAAGATTTGATATAGTTGTAGTAGATATGCCAGATGAATACTTAATTAAAAGAGTTATAGGATTGCCTGGAGAACATATAGAATATAAAGATAATACTTTATATGTAGATGGTAAGAAAGTTAAAGAAAACTTTAAACATGGTAAGACAGAAGATTTTAACATAAAAGAATTAGGTAGTGATACAGTTCCAGAAGACTCTTATTTAGTTATGGGAGACAATAGAGAAAACTCTCTAGATAGTAGAGAGTTAGGTTTTATGAAAATAGACCAATTATTAGGAAGAACTAGTATAATTATTTTACCATTTAATAGAATAGGTAGTACTAAATAAAGTTATAACTCTCCATTTAGTAATTTGTTATCTAAGTCATCTAATATATCAATTATATTAGATGCAAATTCTTTATTTTCTCTAAATTCTTTACTAGTATATGAATATAGAGTAGAAAAATCATTCTTTTCTAAAATAGGAATAAGAAATGTATTATTATCAGTAGTGATACGTATTGTCATTTCATAACAACTATTTTTATTCGCCGTAATTCTATTTTTATGATTGCTTTTCTTATCTTCTACAACAGTATTATCTAGTAATAATTCATAATTTTTAATATCCTTAATATTGTATTTATAATGAAATGTTTTCGTATGAAAAACAATCTCATTGTTTATACCAACACTAATACCAGAGGCTAGGTCGTTTAGATAAAAAATTCTAGGTATAGTATTACATAGAATCTCTAGCTTTTTATTAATTTCCTCTTCTCTGTAGTTAGAATCTTGAAATAGCTTTATAAATGCTAAAAGCATTTCATTAGATCCATTAATATTAAATAGCATATTACTAAGTAATATAGTTTTACTTAATATACTATTTTTTATAACTTCTATGGTAAGGTCTTGGTAGTTATATTTAAGATATCCTTCTGTATTAACAAGCCATAGATATTTAGTAGTTGCTATAAAGTAAAATTTAACGTAAGTTTTACACTCATTTGCATAAACACAAGATAATATAAGTTCATCTATTGGAATAACTTCTCTTAAAATAATTGCATCAGTTTCATTTAAATTGGGACATATATCCATAAGTAATTTATAACTTATAGTTAGTTTATTATTTAGAGGATGAGAAAAATTATAAAATTTAGGAAGTGTGTTCACTTTATTTAATAATTCTTTATACTTTTCATTTTCTTCTACCTTTTCTTTATACTTATTTTGAACTTGAGTTAATAATTGTTTAAACATATATCCACCTCTTTGTTATTATAAAACATAATAACATATATAATTATTTTTGTAAATTAACTAGCTTTAATAGGTATATAAAGATTATGTTTTAAAATTATATAATAAATTTAAACTAGGTATTATCTGAAGTATGAAAGTATCTAGTTTTTATTTACGAAAATTCGTATCAAAAATATTTCAAAAAGTGTTGACGAACAATTATTCTAATGATAAGATAAATCCAAGAAAAAACTAATTTAAGGAGAAAAATTATGGCAAAATTATATATTATAACAGGTCCTTCAGGAGTTGGTAAAAGTACTATTTCTAAAAGGCTAGCAAAGAATTTAGAAAAATCAGTATTATTAGAAGGAGATGATTTTTATCATCAAGTAGTAGGTGGTTATGTGCAAGCATGGAAACCTGGTAATCATCTTGATATTTTTTGGAAAGTGTGTATAGATACTATTAATAATTATTTAAATGCTTCATATGATGTTATTTTTAACTATATTATAGATAATGATAAACTTATAGAATTAAAAAGCATATTTGAAAATGTAGAGACAAAGTTTGTTGTATTATTAGTAAATGAAGAAACTATTTTAAAAAGGGATAAAGAACGACCAGAAGAACATCAAATGAAAGAAAGATGTTTAGTATTACTTAATGAGTTTTTAAATAATAATTATGATGAAAAATATATATTATATACAGATAAATTAACAATCAATCAAACAGTAGATGAGATAATTAATAATAAAAAATATTTGTTATGATTTATATCGAAAGGTGGTGTAAAAATGAATGAATTAAAAGAACAAAATGACTTATTAATTTATAAGGATAAAGATGGTAAGATTGTAGTAGATGCAATATTTAAAGATGAAACTCTATGGTTAACCCAAAAAAGTATGGTATAGATTATGACCCAAGAAGTGATATAACAAAAAAGTTCTTTGCTACAGTTCAAAATAAATTACATTATGCGGTTCATGAACATACTGTGGCAGAGCTTATTCATGAAAGAGTAGATAAAGAGAGAGTTACAAAGTGATTTTGATTTAATGATGAAGTCTTTAACATATAATAATGAAGTTTAATAAAATTTGGTCGGCAATGATGACTAAATTAAATCAATTTGATAAAATGAATGTAATGTGAGAAAGTGATTGAATTGTTGAGGTTAACAAGCTAATCTGTAATTAAAAGTTAAATAAATAATAGGAAAGGGAAAATAACGTGGACTTAGAGTTTATAAGAGATGATTTTAAATTTAGTGCTAGGGCATCAGCTTTAATTTATAATGATAATCAGAGTAAAATATTATTATTTAATGTTAAAGGAAGAAGTTATTATGCACTTCCTGGAGGGAAAAAATTTAGAATTAGAGGAAAGTTTAAATACAATTAAAAGAGAAATTAAAGAAGAGCTTGGTTGGGATAATTTAGAATTTTCCTTTTTTGCCTTAAGTGAAGAATTTGTTAATGATAAAGGATATAATAACCATCAATTAAATATTATATATAAAGCTATTTATAAGAATCATATTAATGAGATAAGATTCAAAGGACTAGAGGGAGAATGGATAAATTTTGAATGGGTGGACATTGATAAAATAGAGCAGTATAATATTTTTCCTAAAGGAATAAAAGCAGTTATTCTAAATAAAAATCCATCAAATCATTTTGTTGATAATTTAATTGCAAAAAGTAATTTAAATGAATAAAAATAATAATTTGATAATGACAATTAATATTCTTTGTTGATTATTTAAGTAAACTGAAACTTTTATTTAGAAAGAAGGTGTAATTTATGAGTGAAAAAATAATAAATGATAACGAATCATTGCAAACAACAACATATGATTTTTTAATATATAAAGATGGAAATGATAATGTTAAAATTAGTGTGATGTTAATTAACAATGATTTGTGGCTAACACAAGGCTTAATTGCAGAATTATTTGGTACTGCTAGAAGTACAATTACAGACCATATAAATAACATTTTAAAGGAAGGTGAACTTAGTGCAGAAACTTCCGTCGGAATTTCCGACATAAGTTCTGGTGGAAGAAAACCTAAAATATATAATTTAGACATGATTATTGCTGTTGGTTATCGTGTTAATTCAAAGAAGGCAACAAATTTTAGAATTTGGGCTACAAAAGTTTTAAAAGAATATATGATTAAAGGTTTTGTTATGGATGATGAAAGATTAAAAAATCCAAATTATATATTTGGTGAAGATTATTTTGAGGAAATGTTAGAGCGTATTAGAAATATTCGTTCTAGTGAAAGAAGATTTTATCAAAAAATCACTGATATATATTCTTCATGTAGTGTTGATTATGACAAAGATTCAGAAATAACAAAAGAATTCTTTAAAACCGTACAGAACAAATTGCATTATGCAATAACTGGTCAAACAGCAGCTGAAATTATATATAATAGGGTTGATTCTAATAAAGAACATATGGGTTTAACTAACTGGAAAAATTCACCTGATGGTCCAATATATAGATATGATGTTGATATTGCAAAAAACTATTTAAATGAAAAAGAACTGAAGGATTTAAATAGAATTGTTACTATGTATTTAGATTATGCTGAATTACAAGCTGAAAATCATAATGCGATGACTATGAAAGATTGGGTAGAAAAATTAAATGCATTTTTGCAATTTAATGGAAAAGAAATCCTACATAATGCCGGGAAAATATCTGCTAAGGTTGCACAAGAATTAGCATATAGAGAATATGATAAATTTAAAGTAAAACAAGATAAATTATATAAATCTGATTTTGATAATTTTCTAAATGAAACAAAAATGATAGAGAAAAGAAGTGATAAAAATGGAAAATAAAGAAAAAAGTTTGGCATCACAACATATCGGGTGGTTGAATGGAATTTGTTCGAACTTTTAATAAATGTCTTGTAAAACAAGGGAAAAACTATCCTTTGTAAAAAATAGTTTTTTGCTAATTTTACTTAAAAATATAATGATTTTAATGAAAGTGTATGAAAATACACTTTTTTTGTTTGTTTTTAATAGGGTGGATGGGAAGGGTCAAACATTAATCGAAAGGAGGTGAAAAAGTGCCTAAGTGTGAAATTATTGCGATTGCTAATCAGAAAGGTGGCGTGGGTAAGACAACAACAACATTTAGTCTTGGAGTTGCATTAGCAAAAGCTGGGAAAAAGGTTTTGTTGATTGATGCTGATCCGCAAGGTGATTTGACAACATATATGGGATGGCACAATAATGATGAGATTCCTGTTACATTAGCAACGTTAATGGAAAGAACTATTACAGATAAAGATATAAATGCTTTTGAATCTGTATTACATCATAATGAAGGATTGGATTTAGTTCCATCTAATCTTGACTTATCATCCTTGGAAGTTAGTTTGGTTAATGCAATGAGTCGAGAATATACTATGAAAAATGCAATTGGATCATTAACAAATAAATATGATTATGTTTTGATTGATTGTATGCCATCATTGGGTATGATTACCATAAATGCATTAGCTTGTTCAGATAAAGTTATTATTCCTGTTCAATCACAGTTCCTAGCAACTAAAGGTATGGGACATTTGTTACAAACTGTTCTTAAAGTTAGAAAACAAATCAATCCTAATCTTAAAGTAGGTGGAATCTTGCTTACACTAGTAGATGAAAGAACGAATTTAGCGAAGAACATTAGAAAAGAATTAAGTGAGACTTATGGCAACGTTTTTAAATTGTTTGACACTCAAATTCCTAGAGCTATAAAAGTGGCTGAGTCAACATCACAAGGAGAGAGTATTTTTTCTTATGATAAAAATAGTAAAGTATCATCAGCTTATAATAATTTTGCAATGGAGGTATTAAGAGATGGAGAAAAAGAGTTACATCGATCATCAAACATTCAAACTAGATGATTTTTTTACTACTCAAGAACAACGAGATGAAAACAAAAAAGAAAAAATTGAAATAATCGATTTAGATTTAATTGATGATTTTCCAGAGCATCCGTTTAAAGTTAGAGAAAATGAAGATTTAATTAAGCTACAGGAAAGTATAAAATTAAACGGTGTTTTAGAACCTATCATTGTAAGAAAAAAAGACAATAGATATGAAATTGTATCTGGACATAGAAGAAAAAAAGCTTCAGAACTTATTGGTAAATCTGAAATACCATGTATTGTAAGAAATATGTCGGATGACGAGGCAACAATTTATATGGTTGACTCTAATATGCATAGAGAGTTTATTTTGCCTAGTGAAAAAGCGAAAGCTTATAAAATGAAACTTGATGCAATGAAACATCAAGGAATTAGGAACGATTTAACTTCGTTCCCAGTGGGGAATAAGTTAACTTCTGCTGAAACAGTTGGGAAAGAAATGGGAGAAAGTAAAAATCAGGTATATAGATTTATTAGACTTAATTACTTAATTCCTGAATTATTAGATATGGTTGATAACTCGGTATTAGAACAAACTCCATCAATAGCTCTAAGACCAGCAGTAGAACTTTCTTATTTGAAAGAATCTGAACAAAAATTAGTTTTGGATTCAATCAATTATACAGATTCAACTCCTAGTCATGCTCAAGCAATTCAACTTAGAAAATTAAGTGAAAATAATCAATTAACAGAGCAAAAGATTGATGAAATAATGAGTCAAGAAAAGCCAAATCAAATTCCTAGAATAAGTCTCAGTGAGGATAAAATACGAAAAGTTATTCCCAAAAGTCTGAAAATTAATGATATGGAAGATTTTGTAATTAAAGCATGTGAATATTATGGGCGTCATTTGAGAGAAAAAAATATAGAAAGTCGATAGCATGATTTATCTAGTAGAGGTGAAATATGGATGATAAAGAATTTCAAATAAAGAGAAGCGATAATTTTACAATAGTAAATAATTTTATATTACGAGATAAGAACTTATCACTTAAATCTATTGGTTTACTTTGTAAAATGATAAGTTTACCACCAAATTGGGACTATTCGTTTAATGGACTAGTATCTATATGTAAAGAAAGTAAGTCTGCTATTAGAACAACTATTAATGAACTGAAAGAATCAGGATATATAGAAATATTGAAAAAACGAGATGATAAAGGCTTGTTTGTATATAAATATATTGTATATGATATGCCAAAAACCTTATATTTAAATAAAAATAATCCAGGGACCGATTTTCCATCTATGGATAATCCAACATCGGAAAATCATCACCAATTAAATAGTCATTCATTAATAGATAAAATAGATAAAACATCTAAAGATGAGGAAATATCAAATTTCACTAAAGAATTAATTAAATTAAATTATATAAGTAAAGATGAGTATAATCTTACATATTATGATAACTTATTTAAAGAATATAAAGATAATGGTTATTCAAATCATGAATTGTTTATGTCTATACATTATATTACTAAAAGAATTAAAGAAAATAAATTTCTAGATGAAGATGGTAATATAATAAGAAATAAGTTTGGGTACTTCAAATCAGCATTAGAATCTAATTTTAAAAAATTACAAGGTTATTCGGATTATGAAGACGAATATGATTGGCTAGCTGATAATGAAGATTTAATAAATAATTATAACTTATCTAAATTATCTAATAAGAATAAAGATAGAGAAAGATGAATCGCAGAATTTTATTTTTTTCAAAACTATGTTATAACCAGATAAATTAAGCAAAGGAGTGTTTTTAATGAAACGTAAGAAAATTTTGATTATAACAGGCATCTTTATTGTTACTGGTGTCATTTGTACTTTTTGTTTATTTCGCAATTTTACAAATCCAGCAAATACCGAAATAAAAAAAGGTCAAACCGATACCAAGATAACAGAAGCTAAAAAGGAAGAATCGGAATTGATAGAGGAAAACACAGAGCAAGTTACACCAGATATTTCAAATGATTCTGAAGAAATTAAAGATAATAATACTTCCAATAATGGTGGTACAAATAATTATGATGGTTCAGAACAAGATATTCCTTCAATAAATAACTCAACACCAATTGTAGAAGAAAATAATGAAAGGCAATGTACTGTAAAAAAATTTTATTCTGTTTTTAGAGCAGATTTTGATAATTTTGAGGAATGTAATGAAAAAGGGAATATCTTAAAAGAAAAAAATAAATATTATGGATTTACATGTGATTATCAAACTGATGATTGTGGAGATATTTATTATATGCTAACATTTTTTGACGGAAATGGAAATTTTATTGATTATCCGTCTGTGCCTAAGTCTTAAATAATTAAGGCTTTTTTTTATGAAAAAATAAAGGAGGAAAAAAATGAGATTAATAAAAAATAAAATAAGTATGGTTTTATTATTTTTGGTTGGTTTATCTTTTATTCCAACTATAACAGTAAATGCAGCTAATTATAATGAATCATTTAATGACAAGTCTCAATGGATAAAAGGAGACTATATTTTAAAAGTAAAGGGTTCTACTCGTAAATACCAACAAATGACAGTAATTACTCGTAATAGTGATGGACAATTTGTTTATTGTATTGAACCAGGAACTCCAGTTGCTCAAGGAGCAATTTATCCTGGACAAGATTTTGATCAATCTTATGTTGCAAATATGACAACTGAACAATGGAGAAGAATATCTTTGTTAGCATATTACGGTTATGGTTATGGTGATCATACTGATATAAAATGGTATACTGTTACACAATTTTTAATTTGGCAAACTGTTCCACATGGATATGATATTTATTTTACTGATACATTAAATGGAAATCGAATTACAAAATATACAGATGAAATGAATGAATTAAACAGATTGGTTGAAGAACATTATAAAGCCCCTAGTTTTACTTCATCTAATATAGAAATGAATATTGGAGATGATTTAGAATTAAATGATACAAATGGGGTTTTACATAATTTTGAAGTAGCAAATGAAACAGGAGTGAATGCTACAATTGAAAACAATACTTTAAAAATTACCGCTACAAAAGTAGGCGATGGAAGTGTAACTATTACTAAAAGGGATAAAAATTATTCTCATCCAGCAATTGTTTATTTCCATCCTTCAGGTCAAGACTTAATGATGAGAGGATCTTATGATCCAGTTGATGTTAATATTAAAATAACTGTAGTAGGAGGAAAAGTATCTGTTAAAAAAATTGACATGGATACTCAACTAGGTATAGCTCAAGGTGATGCTACTCTTGATGGTGCAGTTTATGGTATTTATAACATGGAAGGAGAAAGAGTTGGTGAAGTAGTTTCAAAAGGTGGCGAATATGTTATGAGTGATTATTTACCATCACTAGGTACTTTTTATCTACAAGAAGAAAAAGCTTCAGTTGGTTATGAATTGAATGAAACTAAATATTATTTTGAAATAACAAAAGATAATTTATATCCTGAAGTTGATGTAAGTGAAAAAGTAATAGAAAGAGATTTAAAAATATTTAAAGTTTATGCATCAGACGAAACAGGTTTTTTAACTGGTGAACCTAATGTTACTTTTGATATCTACTTAAAATCAAGTGGAGAAAAAGTAACAAGTATTACAACTGATGAAAGTGGTTATGCTACTGCTACTTTACCTTATGGAATATATACAATAAAACAAGTAACTAGCACACAAGATCATGAATTTGTTGAAGATTTTGAGATTACAGTAAATGAAAATGCTGACGATCCTATCTACAAATTATTGGCTAATGCCGAGATTAAAGCTAAACTTAAAGTAATTAAAGTGGATGCAGAAACTGGCAATGTGATTCCTGCTGCTGGAATTAAATTCAAGATTTTTGATATTGAAAATAATGAATACGTATGCCAAGTTACTGATAAAGAACAATGTGTTTTTGAAACTAATGAAGAAGGAATTTTGCTTACACCATTACCTTTAAATAGTGGTACATATCGATTAGAAGAACAAGATCAAGAACTTGATGGATATTTATGGAATAAAGAGCCATTAGAATTTACCATTGGCGAAGATTCAGAGCTTATTGATGATGAAACTTTTGGTGCTATTTTAGAGGTTAAATTTGAAAATAGTCAAGTAAAGGGTAAAGTTGAAATTAACAAAAATGGAGAAAAGCTAATCATTGAAAATGGTTCTTATTATTATGAGAAATTCAAGTTAGAGGGTGCAGAATTTGAATTAAGAGCTTCAGAAGATATTGTTGTAGGTGGAAAAACTTATTACAAAAAGGGTGATTTAGTTACTATTCTAGTTACTGATGAAAATGGTTATGCAAGTATTGACAATTTACCTTTAGGAAAATATGAATTAAAAGAAACTAAATCTAGCCATGGCAATGTAGTAGATTCTAACATATATGAGTTTGAATTAAAATATAAGGATCAATACACTAACATTGTTTATCAAACTTTTGATTTAGATAATCAATATGAAAAAGGAACTTTAGAGTTTACCAAGACTGATTTAGTTACAGGTGAACCTTTACCTAATACTAAAATAGAGATTTATACAGAAGATGATATAAAAGTTTTTGAAGGATATACTGATGAAAATGGAAAAATCGTGATTGAAGATATGCCTATTGGAAAATTTTATTTAATCGAAACTGAAGCTCCTGAAGGGTATATTTTAAATCCTGAAAAAATGTGGTTTGAGATTAAAGAAAATGGTGAAATAGTAAAAGCAAATATGACAAATGAACAAATAGTTGAAGTACCAAATACAGAAGCTGTTGATTCACATTTACCATTAATCTTAGGTTTGTGTTTTGCAGGAGTTGGAGTAGGAATCTTTGTGTATGAAAAGGTTAAGAAAAATAAAAAATAGTAGAAAGAACCGATTATTAATTGTCGGTTTTCTACTTTTTATTATTGGTATTTCTATTGTCTCTTTTAATTTTATTACAAAATTTAATATTCAAAATGAAGAAAAAAAGGCTATAGAGGAATTTTATATTCAAGAAGAAAAAGTAGAAAATAATGAAACTACAATAGAAAGTGAAAATAAAACTCAAGGTAAAACAGATTATATAGGTATTTTGAAAATTCCAAAAATAAATCTGATTAGAGGCTTGGTATCTCCAGATAGTAAATATAATAATGTAGATTATAATATTCAAATTATTGATGGATCTGATATGCCAAACGTGACCAATGGGTGCTTTATTTTAGCTGCACATTCTGGGAATGCTAGTATTTCTTACTTTAAAAATTTAGATAAACTATCAGTCGGAGATAGTATTTCCTTAGATTATGCCAATAATACATACAATTATAAAATAGTAAATATATATGAAGTTGAAAAAACAGGTAAGGTTAAAATTGAAAGAGAATATGATAAGACCACACTTGTTTTAATTACTTGTAAGCATAATACAAATAAACAAATTGTACTTGTTGCTAACTTAATGGAGGAAAGCGAATGAAAAATACATTATTAAGTTCTAAGTTTAAAACGATTGAAAAATTGATAAAATCTGGAATTGATTCAGATGAAAAAATAAAAAAAATAACTATTGATGATATGTGGAATATTAAAGGTTTAACTGGAAATGACATATCTAATATAAAAGAATTAAGAGAAGCAATTAAGAAAAGAGACTTAATTGCTTTTTTTAATGAATCAGAATTTAAAGGGGGTGATTGATGAAATCAATTAATTAAATTAAAAAAAATAAAAAAAGAAAGGAGAAATAAAAATGTTGAATCAAGTAATCTTAGTAGGTAGATTAGCACGAAATCCTGAGGTTCAAGAATTAGAAAATGGAAAAAAAGTTGCCAATATTACATTGGCAGTTCCTAGAAGTTTTAAAAATCACGAGGGAGAATATGAAACGGATTTTATTGATTGTACTCTTTGGAATGGTGTTGCAGAAAATGCATCATTATATTGTGAGCAAGGAGATATAATTGGTGTTAAAGGACGCTTACAAAAAGATTCTTACGAAAAAGATGGAGAAAATCGAACAAGAATGAATGTTGTAGCTGAGAAAGTAACTTTCTTATCTAGTAAGAGCCATGAAAAAAATAACGTAGAACGAGATGATAGATAATGTCATCTCGTTTAATTTATTGGAGGATTGCATGAGAGAAAAACTGTATGAAAAAATTACGAAAGAGTTTGAGAATTATATAAAAGATTTAAAGACTAAGGATGTTGATTATATTATTGATAGATCATATGAAACAGCTATTAAGGAGGAAATGATTTATTGTTTTGATCCAAATAGTAGATATTTTTCTGATGAACAAATAAAAATATTAAATAAAAGTTCTTCGCCATTGAATGAATTATATAGTGATTGGATAAGCAATGATTTTTCAATAGGTGATGAGATTAGAGAATCAATAAATGAATATTTATTTGATGTATTATCAAAAATAAAAGAAAAAAATAGGGAAAGATAAAGTTTAAGATTCGGAATACGATTTGTATTTTGATTTTTAGCAAGCAATGGAAATGTATAGCACCTAGTTGGTGCAATAATTTCCTAATATGGGGTAAACCCCAATCCCCAAATATGAAAGAAAGAAGGTATTAATTTATGAGTGAATTATTGTTTTTTATAATAGGTTTAGTAGTTGGAGGACTAACTGGTGTTACAACGATGTGTTTATGTATAATTGCAAAAGATAGCGACTTGGAACTACCGAAGAAGAAAAAGGAAAACATTGAAAACAAGACAAGTAAATTTTAGATTAAGTCCAGAGCAAGAAAGAATGCTTAGGACTAAAAGTTTTAATCTTGGCATAACAACATCTGAATTTTTAAGAGGTGCTATTGAAGGTTTTGTTCCAAATGTAAAATACAATAAAGAAATATTACAATTAAATTTTGAATTGAGAAAAATTGGAGTCAATATAAATCAGATAGCAAAAGTTGCTAATCAAACTGGATATATAAATTCAAATATGCTTTTCAATTACAAGAAGAATTTAGATGAAGTTATTCATAAGCTAAGTAAACTTTATAGATTAGAAAAAGTTGATAATAAACATGGCAGTAACTAAATTGTGGAAAATCACTACAAATTTAAATAGAACAATTAATTATGCAGAAGATCATGAAAAGACTTTTTCTGGTTTAAAAAATGCATTAAATTATGCTGAGAATAATGATAAAACGGAACAATCCTTTTACATTACAGGAATAAATTGTGATGTTGATTCTGCTTATGAACAAATGATTCAAACTAAGAAATGTTATAACAAGCAAAATGGAATCTTAGGTTATCATGGCTATCAATCTTTTAGAGAAGGCGAAGTTACTCCGCAAGAAGCACATCGAATTGGTTTAGAATTAGCAAATGAAATGTGGGGAGATAAATATGAGGTTATTGTTACAACCCATTTAAATACAAAGTGGACTTATGTCAAGTTTTAGGACACTTTTTTTTACACATTTTATATTTCCGTATTTAAATTTATTCCAATTCCTCT
>CALVIV010000029.1 GCA_944331935.1 uncultured Bacilli bacterium
AAACAATTGACGAAGTACTGTCTATTAGTTATGGAGCGGATGATTATATTACTAAACCATATAATCCTACAATACTATTACTTAGAATTAATAATATCTTCAAAAGAATGAAGAAAAGCTTTGATTACTTAGAATATGATGATTTAAAGATATATCCTAATAAGGGGATTGTTGTTAAAAATGGAGAAGAGTTTTACTTAACAAAAAATGAAATGTTAATCTTTACTTATCTTTTAAATAATAGAGGAAATATTGTAAGCCGTGATGATTTAATGAGTTATTTATGGAATAGTGACCTTTATATAAATGATAATGCTTTGACAGTTAATATTAGTAGATTAAGAGGAAAACTATATGATATGGGTTATAATGACGTTATTGTTACAAGAAAGGGAGAAGGTTATTTATTAAAATGAAACTAGGTACTTATTTAAAAGATAAACTTTATGCTTTTTTAATCTTTGCTATTTATATAATTATATTAATACTATTCTTAATCGCTTTAAAACTAACTAGCAGTATTATTATTTTTATAATTGTTTTTACTGTCATTATCTTTTCATTAATATTACTTTATGATTACTTTAGAAAAAGAAAGTTTTATAATGAATTACTTGATAAATTAAACACTTTAGATAAAAAGTATCTTTTAATAGAAATGTTACTTGAGCCTAACTTTTTAGAAGGTAAGATACTTTATGATGTTTTAGCTGAAGTTAATAAGAATGAACATGATTTAATAAGTAAGCTAAAAAAGAGACAGGATGACTTTAAAGAATATATAGAGCTATGGATACATGAAGTTAAACTCCCTCTTGCTAGTCTTACTTTAATGAATAGAAAAGATAAAAGTACTTTAAGAGTGTTAAAAGAATTAGAGGATTATGTAGAACAAATTTTATATTACGTAAGATGTGAAAATGCTAATAATGATTATTTAATTAAAGAATGGGATTTAGATACTATTATTAAAAATGTAGCTTTAAGAAATAAAGATGACCTACTTGCTTTAAATATAGACTTTAAAGTAGATAATTGTAATTTGAAAGTCTTAACAGATTCTAAATGGTTAGAGTTTATTATTAATCAAATTGTTAGTAATAGTATTAAATATAAAAAAGATAAAGATGCTCTTATTGAAATAATTGGTAAAGACTATAAAGATTATATTACTATTACTATCTATGATAATGGTAAAGGTATTAGTAAAAGTGATTTACCAAGAGTTTTTAATAAGACTTTTACAGGTACTAATGGAAGAAGTGCTAGTTCTAAATCTACAGGCATGGGACTTTATCTATGTAGAGAGTTATGTAATAAGTTAGGCCATAAAATAGAGATTGATTCTAAGAAGGATGAATATACTAAAGTTACTATTACCATTTATAAGAAAGATTTTTATAATGTTACAAAAAAGTAAGGTTCTGTAAGGTTAAACAAACGACAAATGACATAAATAGTAGTATATTTCTATACGAGGAGGAGAAATTATGGCAAATTTATTAAAGATTGATAATATTGAGAAATATTATGGGTCAAGAAGTGGTTTAACTAAAGCGATTAATAATATTTCTTTTGAAGTAAGTAAAGGCGAATTTGTCGCTATTATGGGTTCATCAGGTAGTGGTAAAACAACTTTACTTAACTGTATTTCTACTATTGATAGAGTAACTTCAGGTCATATTTATATGAATGGTATTGATATTACTAAATTAAAAGGAAATGATTTAAATAAGTTTAGAAGGGAAGAGTTAGGTTTTATCTTTCAAGACTTTAATCTTTTAGATACCTTAACTGCATATGAAAATATTGCCTTAGCTTTATCTATTCAAGATAAGGGTTATAAAGAGATAGATAGTCTTATTAAAGATACAGCTAAAAAACTAGGTATAACTCATATTCTAAACAAATATCCTTATCAAATGAGTGGTGGTGAGAAACAAAGAGTTGCTAGTGCTAGAGCGATTATTACAGAGCCTAAACTAATACTTGCCGATGAGCCAACTGGAGCCTTAGACTCTAAATCTAGTAAGATGTTACTTGATAGTTTTAATTACTTAAACGATGAGTTAGATGCCACTATTTTAATGGTTACTCATGATGCTTTTACTGCTAGTTATGCAAAAAGAGTAATATTTATTAAAGATGGAAAGATATTTAATGAGATTATAAGGGGAGATAAGAGTCGAAAAGAGTTCTTTGATGAAATTATTGATGTAGTTACCCTTTTAGGAGGGAATTTAAATGATGCTCTTTAAACTGGCTTTTAAAAATATTAAGAAGAGTGTTAGTGACTATGCCATTTACTTTTTTACTTTAGTACTTGGTGTTGCCATATTCTATGTTTTTAATGCGATAGACTCACAGACAGCGATGATGAAAGTATCAGAGAGTACTAGAGATATTATAGACTTAATGTTAAATATGTTAAGTGGTGTCTCTGTCTTTGTTTCTTTTGTTTTAGGTTTTCTTATAATTTATGCTTCAAGATTTTTAATGAAAAGAAGAAATAAAGAGTTTGGTATTTATATGACTCTTGGTATGAGTAAAGGTAAAATATCTAAAATATTAGTTGTCGAAACATTTTTAATTGGTTTATTATCACTTGTAGTAGGACTCTTACTAGGCTGTGCACTATCCCAAGTTATGAGTGTTATCGTTGCCAATATGTTTGAAGCAGATCTTACGGAGTTTACCTTTGTTATAAGTACTGAGGCAATTGTTAAGACGATAATTTACTTTGGTATCATGTACTTACTTGTAATGATATTTAATACGATTAGTGTCTCACGTTGTAAGTTAATAGATTTAATTAATGCTAATAAGAAAACAGAGACTGTTAAGTTAAAGAATCCATATCTTTGTATATTTATCTTTATAGTAGCCGTTGCTATATTAGGATACTCTTATTATTCTGTAACTATTGGTGTAGATAACCTAAGAGAGACATGGCAAATATTCTTGATTATAGGTCTTGGGGCCTTAGGAACATTTTTACTATTTTTCTCATTATCAGGACTTGTCTTAAGAGTATTACAACACTTTAAGAAGTTTTATTATAAAGGACTAAATAGTTTTACGATAAAACAGTTTAGTAGCAAGATTAATACTACAGTATTTTCAATGACAGTTATATGTTTAATGTTATTTGTAACAATCTGTGTCTTTTCAAGTTGTATGTCGATGAAAAATGCCATGACAGCGAACTTAAAAGAATTGGCACCTGTTGATATAGAACTTGCTAAAACTAGAGATATACCAAGAGAGTTTATGGAAGAGTATGGATATAGTGAAGGGCAGGTAAATAACTCTTATCAAAGCATAGAAGATGATTTAAATAGTGTAGGTTTTGATGTAAATAACTATTATAAAGATATAGTCAGTATTAATACTTATACAACAGATGAACTTACTGTTAGAGATACTTTAGGTAGTGCTTATAATGAAATATATAAGAAATATCCATTTATGACTTATGATGCAGTTGAAGAGGTTGTTACAATAAGTGATTATAATAAAGCTGCTAAAGTACTTGGACTTGATACTTATACATTAGATGATGATGAATATTTAGTTATCGCTGATTATGATAATATGGTTAGTGTTAGAAATATGGCTTTAAAGGCTTCTGCGACTATTACTATTTCCGGTAAAACCTATTATCCTAAGTATGATAAATGTATGGATGGTTTCTTAGAGATATCTAATAGTCATGTTAATGATGGTATATTTATTGTACCAGATAATGCCGTTAGTAATTTAACAGTCGAAAAAGAATACTTATATGCTAACTATAAAGCTGATACAGATGATGAGAAACAGGAAATAGAAAATTTATTACTAAGTAAAAGTGATGCTCTTGAAAATATTGAATCAACATTAGGTGCTAGTACAAGACTTTCTATATATGAAGGTAGTGTAGGACTAGGGGCTTTAGTTACCTTTATTGGTCTATATCTTGGTGTAATCTTCTTAATAAGTAGTGCTGCTATACTTGCTTTAAAAGAGTTAAGCGAAGCGACTGAAAATAAAGAAAGATTTAAGATGTTAAGGAAAATAGGAGCCGATGAAAAGTTAATTAATAAAGCATTGTTTAGACAAATAGCCATATTCTTCTTAGCCCCACTTGTAATTGCCATTATCCATTCAATATTTGGTATAATATTCTGTAATTACATCTTAGAAACCTTTGGTAATGAGAGTTTATTACTTGCAATAGTATTAACAGCAGTATTCCTTGTAGTAATATATGGTGGTTACTTACTAATTACTTATTATTGCAGTAAGAGAATAATTAAAGAATAATATATTTAAACCCGTCAAATCTGGCGGGCTTTTTTTTAGTGTTCAAATCTGAACACTTTAGATATATTAATTAGACATCACCCTACACATATTCATGTTTTAAGTGATTCACAAACATTATATAGTAAAGTATAGTATATGTCAAAAGAGCTAAGTTAAAAATAATAATTATGTTAAAGTATTGAAAAAGATAGTATAATTAGATAAAGGAGTTTGATACTTATGAAAAACTTATTAAAAAGTCTTTTGTTTTATGGAGTTATTTATGTAATATTATATTTTATTGGTTATCTAGTACTTGCTCATTATAATTATACTTACTTTGGTATTATTAAACTTGTTTCTATTATAATAATTTTAATAACTATAGTTTTTTCTATTATAAGTATATATAAAACAAAGAAAGAGGCGAAAATTAAGCTTTTTACATTATATATATTTATTGAAGTAGTTACTGTTATATTATTATTCTTAATTTTAGGCTATTTTTTAGGCGATAGAGAAAGTGTCGTTACTCTTTATAATAAAAGACTAGTGGAATCAAAGAGTAGATTTTTAGCAAGTGATACAGTTTCTTATTATGACTATATTAATCATTTTGTTAGGGGAAATACTTTAAGAAAGAAAATGTATTATGATAAAGAGATTAGTAAAGAAGATTATTTAAGGACAGAATTTTTTGATGATAATGGTAACGTAATTAAAGATACATATAGTCAAAATATTGAAGAAGAAATAGAGACAATGGATGTTAAAAATGGTAGTTATGGTTCTACGACAATAGAGAGCTTTTTATCAAGTATTTTAGATGAAAGTAGATTTAATAAGACTGATATTATTAGAGTAAGAGTTATTGATACAGCTTTAGCAGGTAAAGATATAATTATTGTAGAAAAGTCTACTGATAATGGTTTAAGTTTTAAAAATATCTTAAAAAATGAAGATAAATATTTAATTGTAAATAGAGATACTGACGTTACTTTTGTTGATGAAAAGATAGGATTTATCTTTGATTTAGGTTTATTAGGTAAAGATGATAGGTATAAAAAGTTTTTAGTTACTACTGATGGTGGAGAATCTTTTAGTGATGTTTCTATTATTATAAATGGTTATGGTAGTTTAGATTACTATTATATTAATAATACACCACGTCTTAAAGGCGATAAGTTAGTTTTGGATGTATCAGTTCCAGATGGTAATGATTTAAAAGATATAGAGTTAGTTAGTAATGATGATGGCTTAACATTTAGTAATTAAAGGGAGGAGAGATATTAATGAGTAAAGCTTATGTTGGTAAAATTGGAAATATTAATAGAACAGAAGAAGTAGAAGAGGTTTTAAATTTTTCTGATTATGTTTTTGAAATAGATGGTGAGGATGTAAAAGATGGTAAAGTTACTTATTATTATGATAATATGGAAAGTGTTGAATTTGTAGATGGAAAAAGAAGTAAGGAATTCTTAAGTCCTTTAATTTGTTTAGAAATATCAGGTGTTGATGATAATAATAAAAATGCTTTTCTTAGTTTTATGCTTAAATTAGATTTAGAAACACTAAATAGTTTTAATAATGGAATAGAGGATATTACGAAATATATGTTAGAAACAGAGGCATTCATTAAAAAGCCTAATGAAGATAAGTCTGGTTTTCTAGATTTTTATCTACCAACTAATAAGAAAGATGATATGTTTCATAAATTAACAAGTCTTTATGTCTTAAAGCAAGGTAATAATAGATTTCTTTTTAAATTAACTGTTCCTAGTGAGAATGTCTTTACATATTTTGAAGTTAATTTTAAATAAAAAGCTATTGACTCTCCCCTTAAGGTCAATGATATATTCATGGTGAAAGGAGGAAGAATATGTGTAGAATAGGTGAATTTTCATATCTTTGTGAGTGTACTATTAAAACATTAAGACATTATGAGAAAATGGGTATTTTAATACCTAAAGAAGTTGATGATTTTACAGGTTACAGATATTATAGTGATGAACAAGTCTTAATTTATCATAATATTAAAACATTACAGGAAGCAGGGTTTACTTTAAAAGAAATAAAGAATATTCTTGATAATCCTAAAGATAATAATATTATTAAAGAAGTTAAGAAACTTACGGAAGAATATCAAGATAAGTTAAAGAAACTTGAAGAAATTAAAAATAAACTAAGAGGGGGAGTTTATATGGAATTAATTAAAAATCCTATATTTGTTATGATAGGGGAGTTTAAAGAGTTAAAGACAAGAGATGATTTTAAGAAAGAGTTAGATGATATTGATAAGAAAGTTGGTACTAATTATAGAAACTTTTCTAAGTTGCCAAGTGTCTTAATTAGTTATGAAGTTGGTTTTAAAGAAGATAATATTACTTGTTTTTATAGGTAGAGTTTTAAATGATGAGTTAAAAACTAATTATAATTTTATTAAAGTAATGGAATCTATGGGTTTAGAAGTATTAACTGATAATAAAGTAGAGACTTTGTTACATACATCAAGTACAGATGATGTAATAGAAACTTATAAAGAAATGATTAAGTATGCTAATAGTAATAATATTCAAATAAGAGGAGAATTTATAGAAATATATAATGATGGTAAAACTGATATATATGTAGAAGCTTATGATTTAACTAAAAATAATGAGGATGCCTTAATACATGAGAAACAGTTAGAAGAAAAATTTAAGACTACTGAACCTATTTATGATTCTAAATATGTTGGTAAGTGGTGCTTACAAGGACAAATAGTAGAGCCTTTGAAGATATTTAATCCTAATAAAGAACATTTTATGCCTGATACTAAGTATAAAGAATTAATCTTATATAAAGATGGTACAACTAATTATGACAATGTAACTTGGAGAGATAATTATCTACTTGTAGAAAACAATGGTAAAATAGTTGATAATCGTTTATATCAAGAAAACTCTAAAGATGGCACTGGATATTTAGGAATATTAATGAATAATATAAATATTAATGCAAGACCTTATAGATATTATTATAAAGAAGTTAAAGATAGAGATTAATTTTTCTATCTTTTTAAATGTTTAAATAAACTATTTTATTACCATGTTCTTCTATTAATTTAACTAGGTCATTAAACTTTAAGAAAATAGTATAATCATTTCTATTAGGATGAACTCCTATAGTCTTATTAACTAAATCTTTATCAAAGACAAAAATAACTTCGGAGTTTTCATCATAAATAAAGCCTAGAGGTGAAACAGAGCCTTTCTCTACGTTTAAATATTTCTTTAACCTCTCTGGACTTCCAAAAGAAAGATGAGTGCTATTTAAGTCTTTAGTAAGCTTTTTAATATCTACTTTCTTATCAGGATGGCAAGTAACTAAATAATGGACTTTACCATTAGCATTTCTTAAAAAGATATTTTTAGGAATAAGACCAATTTTTTCTAAATTAATATCGTTAATCTCCTCTATAGTATAGACTCTTTTATGTTTAATCATTTTATATTCTGTGCTTTTATTATCTAATAGTTCTAATATTTCTTCCATAATCCACCTCAATTTACTTAAATATTAGCATAAATATCCTAAAAAATAAACTTTTGTTTGACAAATTTTGATAATAGTATATAATATAGGCAAGAAAGGGATTGGTGTATATGGGATTAATTGTTAAAAATACTACTTTTGATGATATAGATGATGATATCGAAACCGGTAGTGAAGTAATAATTAAAGAAACAAAAGAAAATGGAATAGTAGTAATGAAAATAGGTAATATTTACCAAGTTAAGATTAATGATGAAGTTAAATCTTACACATATGATGAAATTATAAAAAAATAATAAGCAAATAGGGGGAAAAATAAAATGAAAAACTTAGATTTTGTTGATTTTAGAATAAAAGATATAGGTAATGCTTATATACTAGGAAAAAGTAAATATAATGACAGAAAATCAGAAAGCTTGATGGAACATGGTATATCTATATTAAAAAAAATTGATTCTAATGATAGAAAAACATCAATTGTAGGTAAATTAGAAATACCTGCTGCATATTATTATGCTTTAAAGGCTATATATGCTGAGTTTATGGAAATAAGAAATAAACAACGGGAGATAAGTAAAGTTTTTGGAATACCTAAAAAAGAAATTACAGGAGATCTTACAACATTTATCAATTCTAAAGGTAACTACAAAGCTTATACAAGTGATTTACAATATGACATTACAACACCTAGAAGGGCGATTAGTAGGCTTGAAATTGTCTGGGGAAATCTTTATTTAGAAAAACTTCATGATTTTTCTAAATTAGAATCTTTAAAACTTGTAATAGGAGATATTTATACAACGTCCGGAAAAAATGCAGAATATTTATCTAATATCAATGCTGTTACAGGAGATATTTATACAAAAGATGATACTATTATAGAACAAGCTAAAGACATTCTTTATGTTGGGGGCAGTATTTATGACACAAGGGATGGAGAAGTGAAAAAAGTAAATATTAAAAAATAGAATAGAGAGGTTACTATGGATAAACAAAATATTTATATAGTTGACAGCTTTACTAATACTGTGCCAGGAAGAATTATAAAATGGAGAGCATCTTTAAAATTTTGGAATAGATATGATGGTGATACTTATTCACATACATCTTTATCAAGAGATATAAAACTTGGTAATATGATGAGTCTTGCAAGGAAAGAAATAAACAATCCTTTAAATTGTGGCTTTATTAAAGAAGATATTAGGAAAGATGTCTTTGCACTTAATAAAGAAAAAAGTAAAATTGCTGTAATGGAGTTGCCTGTTACTGTAGAACAATATGATAAAGTTTCTAATTTAATGGATTATTATTGGGAACATAGAGATGAATATTCTTATAATTTTTTAGGGATAGTTTCTATGTTAGTATTTGCTAAAGGACTTGCACCTAAAAATAAATTTTTCTGTTCACAATGGGTTACAACTGTTTTACAAGAAGCAGGAATAAATATTTTTAATAATAAACATCCACAAGATGTTAGACCATTTGATTTTTATGGAGCATTAGAAGACAAAATAATTTATGAAGGACCTGTAGTAGAATATCCATACTATAATGATTTAGAATATCCCAAAGTTGAAGATGAAAAGAGTAAAATATTAATAAAAAACAGAGAATATAGTCTTAATAAAAGGGGGTATGATGACTATGCCAGGACCAAAAACACATGATATATTTTATAAAGATTTAAAGAAAAACTTAAGTAAAAAGACACTAGAGTCTTTTCCAAATTATGACAAATACAATATATTTGTACAAGGACATGACTTCTTAATCTATTATGATTTTTATAATAGTAAGGTTCGTGATGCCAATATAGATTTATCAGTGGAGTTGCAAGAACACAAATTCCAAGAGTATGTCTACAACTATTTAAAGACTGCTAAAGAATCTGGTACTTTAGAGTTAGAAGATGTAAGACTATTTATAGGGCCAGGATATGTAATGCATCATTTACTTGATGCTTATACTCATCCTTTAATAATCTATTATTCAGGTGACCATGTAAGGGATCCTGAAACTAAAATATGGAATCATGGAGTAGTAGAAAACTTACTTGATATTTATATGATGGAGACTTTTGAAGAGAAAGATGCTAAGAGTTATAGAGTTTATAAAGACTTTAAAATTGATGAAGATTTAATTAGCAATGAACTTATTAAAACTATTGATGATAGTTTAGAAGAAACTTATGAAATAGCTGGTGGAGGAGAAATCTTTAAAAAAGCCTTTAAACAATTAGCATTTTATATGAGATTAATGAAATATGATAATTGGGGCTTGAAAACACAGTTTTTTGATAAAGTATTAGGACCTTTTGCAAAATGTTCTAAAGCATTCTCTTATCATAGAGATTATGATGAAGTAATACCTTATCTAAATCTTGACCATGAAGAGTGGTTAAATCCAACTGATGCTAGTATTACATCAAATGATTCTTTTATAGACTTATATTTCAAAGCCTTAAAAGATGGCTCATATATCGTTGAGAAATTAGAAAAAATATGTCAAAGTGGAGTTATTAATAAAGATGATATCTATTCTTTAATTCCTAATATCAGTTCCGTTCATGGACTAGAATGTGAAAAAGAAGTTAAAATATTAAATAAAAAGAAATGGTAAGAAAAGAGACTTGCAAATAAACTATTACACATTTTACTTTTACTTAATAGATTTACGTGTTATAATTATAAAGAATAATAGTAGAGGTGAGATGTTGTGAGTAGTTTATTTTTTCAAATAGCAAGTCTTTTTTACATTGGATTAATAGCTTTCGTTTATTTTAGTAAGAAAAAGTATGATACTATTGAAAATAGAATATATACACTTTTGATAGGAATAACTTTTGTTACTTTAATTATCGATATGGCTAGTGTTAGTGTTGCTCTTATTAATCCAGAAGATATACTAGCTAATCCGTTATGCAAATTTTATTTAGTTTGCATTATTGCTTGGGTCATAACTTTTACTTATTATATTTTAGTAATTTCCTCAAGAAAAAATTTAGGCCATGTTAAAATTAGTGAAAATAAGAATCTTCCTTACTTTAAGAGATTAATGTATGTTTTTTTGATAATGTTCTTCGTTGTTTCTTTACTAATTTTTATATTACCTCTTTATATATTTAGTGACCATAAAAAAATGTATACGTATGGTCCTAGTGCTGTTTTTAGTTATTCAATTGCTGCTATTTGTATTGTTATGTGGTTAGGATGTTTATTTTCTAATATAAAAAAAATTAAAGACAAGAAATACCTTCCTGCTTTTGCTTTTATATTTTTAGGAGGAACAGCAGCTTTTATTCAATCAACTTTTCCTGAAATTTTGGTTGTTACTTCAGCTGCTTCATTCATAACAGTCTTAACTTACTTTACTATAGAAAATCCAGATGTAAAAATGATAGAAGAGTTAAATCTTGCTAGGATACAAGCAGAGAAAGCTAATAATGCAAAGACAGAGTTTTTATCGAGTATGTCACATGAAATTAGAACTCCTCTTAATGCTATCACCGGCTTTTCTGAAGCTTTAAAAGAGGAACCTGATATACCAGAACGTGCTAAAGAAGATGTTAATGATATTTTAATGGCTAGTGAGAGCCTTCTTGAAATTGTAAATGGTGTTTTAGATATATCTAAAATAGAAGCGAATAAATTAGAGATTATTAATAATAATTATAATCCATATAAAATGTTTAAGGAATTAGCTACTTTAACTAAAGTAAGAATAGGGGAAAAGCCAATCGAATTAATAGTTAAAATAGATGAAACTATTCCTAAAGTATTATATGGAGACCATACAAGAGTAAAACAAGTAATTTTAAATATTTTAACAAATGCTGCCAAATATACTAAAGAAGGACATATTATTTTTAAAGTTGATTCTGTAATTAAAGGCGATATTTGTAGACTTATAGTATCTGTTGAAGATACTGGGATTGGTATTAAACGTGATAGTATTGATAAATTATTTGATAAATTTGAACGTCTTGAAGAAGATAGAAATACAACTATTGAAGGAACTGGTCTTGGCCTTGCTATTACAAAAAGATTAGTGCAACTTATGCATGGACAGTTAGTTGTGCAAAGTGTTTATGGTAAGGGTAGTAAGTTTACGGTATCAATTGATCAAAAGATCGCTCCAAGCGATGTAAAACTTGAAGATACCATGGAAGTATCTAGAGAAGAACTTACTAAAGATAAAGATGTTGCTGGTAAGAGTGTTCTTGTTGTAGATGATAATAAATTAAATATAAAGGTTGCGACAAGACTTTTAGAAGACTATGGAATAACAGTTGATAGTTGTGAAAGTGGGGCAGAATGTTTAGAGAAAGTTAAATCTATAAAATATGATTTAATCTTTATGGATGATATGATGCCTAAGATGAGTGGAACTGAAACATTCCATAAACTAAAAGAAGATCCTAACTTTAATACTCCTGTTGTTGTTTTAACTGCCAATGCTATCGCTGGTATGGAAGAAAAATATTTAAGTGAAGGATTTAATAGTTACTTATCTAAACCTATTGAACGTAAAGCACTAGATAATGTTATAAATAAGTATTTGAATAATCAATAATTTATGCTATACTCATAGTATGGAGGGTATTATTATGAGAGATGTAAATTTACTTATTAATAATGGTGTAAATGTTAAGAAAAGTTTAGAATTATTTGGAGATATGTCGACTTATGATGATACATTGGGCGACTTCCTTCAAGACATTAATGAGAAAGAAGAAAAAATCAAACAGACTAAAGAAACTGGCGATATGGCTAATTATGCTATCTTAGTTCATGGTCTAAAAAGTGATGCTAAGTACTTTGGTTTTGATAAATTAGCAGAACTTGCTTATAACCATGAAATGGCTAGTAAAGAAAATAATATGTATTATGTAACTGAAAATTTTGGTGAATTGATAACTGAGCTCGATCGGATTGTCCACTTAGTTAAGCAGTATTTAGGAATGGAAGAAATTGGTACTGCTACTACTTTTGTGGCCCCTAAAAAAGATCGAGCTCTTATTGTAGTTGATGATTCTGCAGTTATTAAGAACTTTATTAGTAAAATTTTCAATAATCAATTTGAAGTATTAGTAGCTAATGATGGTAATGAGGCTTTACAGATGATCGCTAACAATAAAGGTATAAAGATAGTAGGGATGTTACTTGATCTTAATATGCCTAACTTTAATGGTTTTCAAGTATTGGAGTACTTTAAAAATAACAACTTATTTGATTTAATACCTGTTTCTATTATTACAGGTGTTGGAGATGATGAGTTAGTTGCAAAAGCTTTTAATTATCCTATAGTTGATGTCTTAAGGAAACCATTTAATGAAAGAGATATAAAAGAAGTAGTAGAAAAGACTGTACAGTATGCTCATTGATTTGAGTATACTTTCTTTTTGGAGGTTGTATGAGAAAGATAGATAATAATACTTATGAAATAGATACAAAAGATGTAAAAGATTTATTAAAAGAAAGAAATATCGATGCTAATAAAGGAGATTTTGGTAAAGCGGGTATTTATGGTGGTGGAGTAGAGTATTCTGGAGCTTTAAAGCTTGCCTATTTATCATTAGCATCTCTTAGAAGTGGTTGTGGTATTGGTAGAGTTTTAGTTAAAAAAGAAGTATTACCTTTACTTGGTCCTAATATTTTAGAACAGACATTGTATATATTACCTGATTATGATGATAGTTTTTATGATAAATTAAAAGCTTCTATTAAAGATTTAGATTCTCTTGCCTTTGGTATGGGACTAGGTAGTGATGAACACTTAGAAGAAGTATTAGAGTTTTTAATAAAAAATTATACTGGTAACTTAATAATAGATGCAGATGGTCTAAATAATTTATCTAGAATGGATTTAGAAATATTAAAAGAGAGAAGATGTAATATCTTGTTGACTCCTCATCTAAAAGAGTTTTCTAGATTAATCAATAAATCTCTTGATGAGATAAAAAAAGATTCTTTAAACTTAGTTAAAGAATTTGCTAGTACTTATAAAATAACTGTTCTTTTAAAAGGTCATACTACAATTATATCAGATGGTAATGACACTTATCTAGTTAGGACAGGATGCCCTGGTATGGCTACAGCAGGTAGTGGAGATGTTTTATCAGGGATATTTGCTGGACTTCTTGCTTACTTTGATTTCAATCTATTATCAATATCTTTAGGGGTTTTAATTAATGGTATGGCAGGATGCCTTGCTGAAGAGGATAATACAGATATATCTATGATAGCAAGTGACACTATTAATAATATTGGTAATGCTATTAAATTGATTAGGGGAGTATAAATTATGGATGAGATATTTACGGCACTAGAAGGATTATTTGATTTAATTGGTAAATTTGTATTAGACAAGGCTTTTAATAAAAATAATACTTTAAAAGAACGATTACCATTTATAATTATTTATATTTTAACATTAGTCTTAATTATTGTATGTTTAATTATAGGTGGAGTTTATCTAATTAAAGATAATAATTTAATAGGTATTATTTTATTAGTATTTGCCCTTCTTTTTATTATTATGTTAGCTTATCCATTTATAAAAAATACTCATTAATTTTAATTGAAATGTTGCTAGTGCTTTAAAATTTATAATTATTTCTTTATAAACACTCTTGGTACTCCTTTTCTATCTGTTGTTAAACTATATTCTTTGATAAAATCTTCTAATTCAGCTTTAAAATATCTATTATTTTCGTTAGGGTTATATAGTAACTCTAATTTTTTTCTTAAATCACTATCTGGAAAATTTACATAGTCTAAGAAACTTCTAAACTCATCTATATTTTTTAATTTATAACTAATTGGATCTAATTTAGTTGTAAGAAATAGAAACTCTATTCCCATCATATAGATATCCATATTATAATTTATTAGGCCATCATTAATATATTTTTTGTTTCTAAATAGAAAACGATTATTAATATTAAAGATAAAGTCATTAAATTCTCTTGAAGATATTCCATTAATTTGCATACCATCATAGTCTATGGCATAAATATTCTTATTTTTATCAATAAAAAAATTATTATAGGAACCATCTGGAAAGTTAATATCTTCTTTGTTAGCTTCTATGATTATATCATGTTTCTTTATGTATAATTCTCCAACATCTTGAAGAGATATTTGTTCGCCATTTTTTCTTTTTACTCTTAAATAGTTAGCAATTGATTGGCCATTTATTTTCTTTTCTATAGAACCTTTTATTTTACCATTTTCTATATATAGAAATTCTGGACTAATTAAATTCTTAATACATATATCTTTAGCTAGTATTAATTTTTTTCTATAAATTTCTAGTATTTTTTCACTTGTATTTATATATCTTTTTAAAATATAACCATTTTCTAAATCATATATTTCTTTGTTATCAGTTATTTCTAATATTTTTAAATTGCATATATCTATATTTAGTGCTTTCATAATTCCCCCTAAAAGATAAAGAAAACAGTCCTAAGACTGTTTAATTTTATAAATGGTGTCCACGACGCGATTCGAACGCGTGACCGATCGCTTAGAAGGCGATTGCTCTATCCAGCTGAGCTACGCGGACAAATAAGACATTATTAATATATAACAAACTATTATCTTTTTCAAGAGTTTTTTAAAAATTTACACTATATTTTGTAAAAAAACAACTTTACATTGACTAATTTTATAGAAAAGCTTTACAATAATTAAAAAGAGGTGTTTTCTATGTATCAAAAATATTATCGTAGGCATATGATTAAAAGTGCAATAATTATAATCTTTCTATTCGCTTTTGCTATAGTCTCTACATATCTAATATATAATAATTTTTCTAGTAAAAGAGAACATGATGTAGATACAGGAGAAATGGAAGTAGTATTTCATAGTAAAGAAGGAAATAAAATTAATTTAACTAGATTTACACCTGTAAGTGATGCCGTGGGACTTAGTTCTACAGAATATAGTTTTACAGTTAAAAATAGTACTGCTAATAGTGTCAGTTATAAAATAGTATTAGAGCCTAATACTAATAGAATAAATAATGATGAATGTTCTACTAAGACTATTCCATCTGAGTTATTAAAACTTAGTTTAAGGGTAGATCATCAAACTCCTGTTGCGAAAATACTTAGTGAATATTCTGATAATATTTTGTATGAAGATACTTTAGAAGCAGATAGTGAAGAGGACTATTCTATTAGACTTTGGGCTATTAACAGCGATTTTGTTATTGATAGAGATAGTCATTATCATGCTGTTATAAAAGTGATAGAAGAGGGATAGATATGAGATTAAATAATAAGGGGTTTGCTATTTCAACAGTATTATATAGTTTATTAGTTATGGCAACATTAATTTTATTCTTGTTAGTTGGTAATCTTAGTTTTGAACGAAGAACTACTAGTGAATTTGTTAATAATATTAAAGATGAATTAAATAATTATACAGCAACTGTGCATAATGATAGTTTAACCGTTCCAATTCTTGACAACAATATGATACCGGTTAAATATTCTAATGGCAGTTGGGTAAAAGCAGATGCTAATAATACAAATAGTGATTGGTATAATTATGATGAACAGAAGTGGGCAAATGTTGTTACCTTAGATCATGCAAAAACTTTTGATTTATCTGGTAACGGAAATACTGGTATAATAAATGATAGTACTTATTTAAATGGAAATGTTAGTATTGTTGGTGAAGATGGAGAGTATGTTAATTGTGGCTTAGAAAATCATGATTTTGGTAATAGTATAACTATGTATATAAGAGCGAAGATAAATAAATTCAACACTACCACGAGTGAGTTTTTTGGAAATTGGGAAGCAGGTGGTGGAGGAATATCTTACGATAATAGAACTGATGAAATATATGCTGGCTTTAAATTAGTAAATCAAGATTATATTTATGCAAGGTATAAAGTGCCTGATGAAGCAATATTAACAAATCAATATAATACGTATATTGTTACTTATGATGGGCAAAGTATAAAATTATATTTTAATGGTAACGAAGTGTCTTCTACTTCAGTAACTGGGAATATAGTAAAAGTTGCAACTCCAATAGTAGCAGGTGGTAATCCATCTTCATCAGGAAGTATTGGACTTACTGCAAATTTAGATATTAGCGATATATTAATATATGATAGAGCGATAAGTAGCGATGAAGTAAAACAATATTCAAATAATGCTGATGATATAACCAACAAAGATGAATTGTTGTTATGGTATAATTTTAGTGATAATATTCCAATTGATACAACGATAGATATGTCTTTAATAGATACAATGTGGGTATGGATACCAAGATATTCATATACAATTGCTAGTGTTGATGGGACAAATTATTATGGAAAGCAAGGAGATTATTTAAGTAGCACCCCAACCCAAGAATTGCCAGGAGAAATTGATATAAAATTTATTTCAACTAATATAAAAGAAAAAGGAACAGGAAAGTATAAAATAGGAGAAACTGTAAGCGGATGGTATACGCCAGATGCCTTTACATTTGGTGATGAAGAGCTTTCTGGGATCTGGGTAGGAAAGTTTGAGACAAGTAGTAGTAATCCAAGTGCTAGTAATGGCGGAGGAAATACAACTACATTAGATCCTCTAATAAAACCAAATGTAACAAGCTGGCGATATATAAGTATAAGTAATGCTTTCAATATAAGTTTAAAAATGAATGACGGTGGTAATAGATATGGCTTCAGTAATACTACAGATACTCATATGATGAAGAACAGTGAATGGTCTGCAGTTGCATATCTTAGTCAAAGTAAATATGGAAAGTTAGGTAATACTCAGTATAGTGATTCTAATAAAGAAATATATGAGAATAAATCAGATAATTATATAACAGGGTGTAGTTATGGTGCACCATCTAATGGAAACACAGATTATGGATGTCAATATCAATACAACATACCATTATATGGTACAGGTGCAAGTACTACAGGAAATCCTTATGGAATATATGATATGTCAGGTGGTGCTTGGGAATATGTAATGGGTAATTATAACGGTACCATATCATCTAGTGGCTTTAGTTCAATGCCTGCATCTAAATATTATGATAAATATACAACTAATAATGTTAATACAGCTTGTAGTGGTAGCTCGTGTATATCGCATAGTTTAGGGGAAACTTCAGGATGGTATAATGATTATGCGACTATGGTAATCTCTACTCATCCGTGGCTTTTACGAGGTGGCTATTATGCATCTAATCCTGGTAATATTTCAGGAATTTTCTATTTTAATATTAATAATTTAAATGGAGGTGCAAATAGTTATGGCACATTTCGCTTGGTAGCAACAATAAGTGGTTAAAAAGAAAAAAAAGTTAGCAAAAAGTGGGTTCTTTGTCAAATAGTGGGGATTTAAGAAAATCCAAATGACAAAATAATCGATTGAAGCATAAAATTATGCTT
>CALVIV010000030.1 GCA_944331935.1 uncultured Bacilli bacterium
ATAGCTACTTTATAATAGGACATTTTGTTTTGTAAATACTTATGAAAAAAGCGGACATTTTGTTTTATTAATCACATGTTTGACAAGGCTTTTATGCTTTTTCTATTTGTGTTAACTCAACTTCAACTTGAGTTTCTTGTCCAAACAAGTCAACATTAAGAACAATTTTCTCATTAGCACTATCAACTTCTTCGATAACTCCATACATTCCTGTAAATGGTCCACCAATGATTTTAACTTTAGTTCCTGGTTGTAATTCTTTATCAATATCAATTCTGCTAATACCCATATTCTTTAAGATATGGTCTACTTCACTAGGTTGTAATGGAGTAGGTTTTGCACCTTTACCACTTGAACCAATAAAGCCTGTAACTCCTGGAGTATTACGGACTATATACCAAGCTTCATCTGTCATAATCATTTCCACTAAGATATATCCTGGGAATAGTTTCTTTACTTTAGTCTTTTTTACTCCATCTTTAATCTCAGTTTCTTCTTGTTCTGGAACAATTACTCTAAATATATAATCTTGCATATTCATAGATTCAGCACGCATTAAAAGTTTTTCTTGAACTTTCTTTTCATGTCCTGAATAAGTATTAACGACATACCATTGTTTTTCCATAATCATGTTTCCTTTCTATTTACCTAATGAGTGTAGCGCTGCTAATATTACATCTATTAAATAGAAGAATAATGAACAACAGATAATAAATACTATTGTTGCAATAGAGTATTTAACCATTTCTTTTTTTGATGGCCATTTTACTCGTTTAAACTCTGTTTTAACACCACTAAAAAAGTTAGCTATTTTGGTAAATATATTTCCCTTTTCTTTCTTTTTTCCTTTAGAAGAAGTCTTTTTAGTTTCTTTTTTAGATACTTCTTTTAAAGAGTCTTTTTTCATTTCTTTAGTTTCTTCTTTTTTCTTTGCCATATACACATCTTCCTTTGTATTTTTTTCTAAAAGAAAAACACTTCTCAGTGCTTAAGCATACATTACCACAAAGTGTTTTCTTAGTCAATACTTTTTCCACAAATATTGTTAATAATCTTTTTATCTTCTATACTTTTTTTACAGTTTCTGTGGAAAATATACTATTCACTCTTCATTTCAAATAAAGCATTCCTTAATTCCATGGCACGTTCAAAGTCAAGGTTCTTAGCTGCTTCTTTCATTTCAGTTTCAATTCGCTCAATTTCTAACATCTTTTCTTGTTTAGTTAATTTCTTCTTAGGTTTAGTAGAGTCTTTTGTATCGACATTACTAATAACTTCTCTTATTTCTTTTTCAATTGTTTTAGGAACAATACCATGTTCTTTATTATAAGCTTCTTGGATTTCACGACGACGTTTTGTCTCTTTAATGGCTTTATCCATAGAGTCTGTTATATTATCTGCATACATAATAACATGCCCATTAGCATTTCTAGCACAACGTCCTATTGTTTGGATAAGACTTCGCTCACTTCTTAAGAATCCTTCTTTATCAGCATCTAATATAGCGATTAATGATACTTCAGGAATATCTATTCCTTCACGAAGTAGATTTATTCCAACAACGACATCATAGATACCACATCTTAAGTCATGAATAATTTGCAAACGTTCTAGAGTTTTTATTTCCGTGTGAAGGTATGCTACTTTAATATCTAAGTCTTTTAAGTAGTTAGTTAACTCTTCACTCATTCTAATAGTTAAAGTTGTAATTAAGACTCTTTCATTCTGCTTAATACGGTCATTTATCTCTCCTACTAAGTCATCTATTTGTCCTTCTGTCTTTCTAACTTCAATAGTTGGGTCAAGTAGTCCTGTAGGTCTAATGATTTGTTCAACATACTCACCATGTGTTTTTTCAAGTTCATAATCACCTGGGGTTGCAGATACATAGATGGCTTGCTTTATCTTCTTTTCAAATTCATCAAATTTTAAAGGACGGTTATCAAGGGCACTAGGTAAACGAAATCCATAATCAACTAGATTTTGTTTTCTTGCTCTATCACCATTATACATTCCTCTTACTTGAGGTAAGGTTACGTGGGACTCATCTACTATTAAAAGATAATCATCACCGAAGAAGTCCATAAGAGTTGTAGGAGTTTCACCTGGTTTACGTCCTGCCATAGGTGCTGAATAGTTTTCAATACCATGACAGAATCCTGTTTCTTCTAGCATTTCTATATCATAGTTAGTTCTCTGTTCAAGACGTTCTGCTGCTAGTAACTTATTTTGGCTCTTAAGTTCTTCTAAACGTTCTGCTAGTTCTTTTTTTATCCTTTTAATTGCCTCTTTTAATTTATCATCACTAATTACAAAGTGACTAGCTGGAAAGATACTAATATTTTTCTTATTAGAGATTACTGTTCCTGTTAAGACATCTATTTCACTAATTCTATCTATTTCACTACCAAAAAACTCTATTCTATAACCTGTTTGATTTTGATTAGTAGGAATTATTTCTAAGACATCTCCTCTTACTCTAAAGGTACCACGATGAAAGTCTAAATCATTTCTTGCATATTGCATTTCCACAAGTTTTACTAGGACTTCATTTCTCTCTATTTCTTCTCCTACTCTTAGAGTTAACATTTTATTTTTATACTCTTCTACTTCTCCAATACCATAGATACAAGAGACACTAGCAACAACGATGGTGTCTTTTGATGATAATAGGGCAGAGGTTGCAGCATGTCTTAATTCATCTATTTCATCATTTATAGATGAGTCTTTTTCAATATAAGTATCAGTACTAGGAACATAAGCTTCCGGTTGGTAATAGTCGTAGTAACTGACAAAATATTCCACATTATTTTCAGGGAATAACTCTTTCATCTCTGAATAAAGTTGTCCTGCTAAAGTTTTATTGTGGGCAAGAATTAAAGTTGGTTTGTTAACTTCTTTAATAACATTAGCCATGGTAAAAGTTTTACCTGTTCCTGTCGCTCCTAATAAAACTTGTTCTTTTTTACCTTCTTTTATCCCTTCTACTAATTCTTTTATCGCTTCAGGTTGGTCTCCACTTGGCTTAAATTTTGAGACTAATTTAAACATATCTAATCGCCTTCTTTTTTATATTGCTTTTATCTTCTAAACATCTATCTAGTTCTTTATCTATTATCTGTTCATCTATAGTAGCTCTTCCTGTTTCTTCTCTCCATTTATTTAAACTATTAAAGAAAGAGTTAAAGCACGGAAAATCTTCAGTAATACTTTTTATGTTAAAAGTACCATAACATTCAGTATAAGTGATTTTCAATTCATCTAATAATACTTTTGTAATTTCGATATTCTTTTCTCTTAATATCTCTAATAAATCTTTTTCAATAATCATTATAATGGGTACTCTTTGTTCTTCTATAGTCTCTTCTACAAGATGACCATATTTTTCTGTTATTGCTCTTATTTCAGCACCATTATATCCTGGTAATCCATATGAATGATAATTTGGATCAGGTGCTGATACGACTAACTCATTATGCTCTTTTATTTTATATATCGTTTTAAAACATAAGTAGTCTTTATCTTCTTTTTGGCTAATTATAGTTCCCATAGCGCCTACTAGGCTTTCTGTAAATTGAAATTCATTTTTATATTCTTTTAATAATTTTTTATTCATTTGTGTTTTCTCCTCTTATAATATTGCTAAATATTTTACTATTACTTGCAAAATATTCTAACATTTATTTAACAATAAAACAAGAAGCTACAGCATATGACTTCCTGTTTTCAGTGTTTATTCTTTATGAATCATGATATTTTCAAACCATTTTCTACCTTGCTACCTAGATTTAATAGAACTACACCATTATTAGTTACAACTCCTAATACTAGAACTTCACTAGTTACTTCTGAGATGTGAATTGGTTTAAAGTTAACAACTGCAATTATCTGTTTATCTATTAAATCTTCTTCTTTATATAAATCTGTAATCTGAGCAGATGACTTTTTTATACCTAAGGGTCCAAAGTCTATTTTCAACTTATAGGCTTTTTTTCTTGCTCCTTTATTTATACTTGCATCTATTATAGTTCCTACTCTTATATCTATTTTCTTAAATTCTTCTAGTGTTATCATATTTCTCCTTTATATTAAAAGCATAGGTTTTGCCTATGCTATAATTATCTACCATTCCACCATACTCTTAGTCCTGATGGAAATCCAACGTATTGTCTTGGATTGATAGTACTTTTTTGGTAAGTTGACCAAGTACATCCACCTCCAGCATGCCAATCACAAGTTGTAAGTTCAAGATGGAGGTGAGCTCCAAAAGAATAACCAGTATTACCCATTCTACCAATTACAGTATCTGGTGTTACTACATCACCAACATTTACATACCATGCTGATAAATGAGCATATGTAGAATAAATATATCTACCATTAACATTATGTCTTATTTTTAAAACTAATGCTCCATATGTATCATAATATTTTGCAAAAACTACTCCACTTGCTATAGGATAAATTTCAATTGTTTTATTAGTGTTTGACAAATCTATTCCTAAGTGTCCAGCATTCATCCAATTTTGTGTAACATAACCGCTAACCATAGGACGATAAAATCCTGATGCTGAGGGTACAGAGTTTCCATTAACTCTCATTTCACAGGAAGTAATATCTTCATTTTCTCCGCATCCTAGTTTTTTATAATAAGCTAGTTGTTTGTTTGCTTCATCTAGTTGTTGTTGTACACTAGGCATTGCATCTTTTATTGCAGCAGTTTCTGCATTAATTTTAGATTGTTCTGCTTCTAGCTCATCTGTTAATTTTTCTAGCTCTTCATTTTTGTCAGCAAGTTCCTCTTTTCTTCCTTGATTATCCTCAATTAACTGTGTAAGTTCATCCATCATTTGATCATTATACTCAGTTAATTGTTCGACAATAGCCATTCGATAAACCATATCTGTAACATCTGTTGCTCCAAAGATATATTCTAAATAAGCATTTTCTCCCTCACTAACTTGAAGATATTGAAATAAAGATTTACTTTGCTCACTTTTTTCAGCGATTTCTTCATTAGATTCTTCTATTTCTTGTTCTAGAACTTGAGTCTCACTTTCTATTTCACTAATTTGATTTTCATAATCAGCTATTTTTTGTTTTATTTCGGCCACTTCAGCATTATTTGCAGCGATTTGATTATTTTTACTTTCTAAATCTGAGGTAAATTTATTTACCTCTTCTTCTAACTGTTTTAATGTTTTGGCATTTGTATTAACTGGAATTAAAAATACTGTTAATAGTATCAGTAATATAACCGAACTTAATTTTTTCATTATAGCACCTCCTCTTATTCTTTTTTATACTTTTAAATATTTTCTAACAGCTGAAGCTGAACCTATCATACCAACGATAATACCTATTACTAAGACTATGCCTGATACCATATAAATAAATGGTTCTGGTTCTATTAAAGTAATCATCTTGCTATATAAATAACCATCAAAATGATTGTATAAGGCAATATAACCAAAGCACACTATTAATATTGGAATGATTGAGCCAAGAATTCCTAAAACCATACCTTCTATTATGAATGGAGTTTTAATAGTAAAGTTAGATGCTCCTACTAATCTCATAATCGATATTTCTCTTTTTCTTGAGAAGATAGTTAGTTTAATTGTATTTATAATTAAGAATACTGTTACAAGTATTAAAGCAATAACCATACCATATGAAACATTTTGTGCTGCTTCGAAGGCTTCTATTAGATTGTCTACCATACCTTCTCCATATTTAACAGAACTTACTTTATCAAGTTTCTCTATACTTTTGGCTGTATTCGATATTCTTTCAACTACTTTTACTTTTACTTGAAAAGTATCTTTTAAAGGATTATTTTCATCATCCCAAGTACTCATTACTTCATTAAATATTTCGTTTTCTTTACTCATTTCCTCTTTAACAGCAGATTTGCTCTGATATGTTAAAGATTCGACATTGCTCATGCTTTCTAACTTGTCCTTTATATCATTTACTTCTTCCTCAGTAGTATCTGTATCTAAAAAGACAACAATTGTTAGATCTTTTTCCATTTCTTTAGTAAAATTTTGAACATTAAAGGTAACTATTATAGATATTGCTACTATAATTAGGGTTATAGTAATACAGGAGATAGAAGCTAGAGAAAGACTGAAGTTTCTAAAGACACTTTTAAAGGCATCACGGATGCTTCTTCTTAACATTCTAAAAAATTTCATTCTTCATAGCCTCCTTTCTCAAGATGTTTAATAAGTCTACCATCTTTTAGGAGTACAACTTCTTTTTGCATTTTATTAACTATTTCTTTATCATGTGTAGCCATGATAATTGTTGTACCACAAGTTTTATTGATTTCCTCTAAGACTTTAACTATTTCCATACTACGGTCTGGGTCAAGATTTCCTGTTGGCTCATCACATAGTAATATTCTTGGTTCATTAACTATCGCTCTTGCTATGGCGACACGTTGTTGTTCTCCTCCTGATAATTGGTCAGGGTAATTATGAATTTTAGCTTTAAGGCCTACTAATTCTAAGGCTTTTAAAACTTTCTTTCTTGTCTCTTGTTTAGTAGCACCAATTGACTCCATCGTGAAGGCAACATTTTCATAGACGGTTAGTTTTGGTAGCAAACGATAGTCTTGGAAGACAATACCTAGTTTTCTTCTTAATTTATAAACTTTACTATTTCTAAGTTTAGCAACGTTAATACCACCGACTATAATTTCTCCACTAGTTGGTTTTTCTTCACGATAAAGCATCTTGATAAAAGTACTTTTACCAGAACCTGAACCACCTATTACAAAGACAAAAGAGCCCTTCTTTATATTAAGGGTTAAGTCATAGATAGCGGTAACACCATTTTTATATTGTTTATTTACATTTTTAACTCTAATTAAATCCATTAACATCATCCTATTCATAGTAAAGTATAACATATTTCGACAAGTTATGTATATAGTAAATTTCTGGTATTTTGACAAATTAAAGTAAAAAAAAGAGGATTTATTTTCCTCCTTTTACTTCATAAGCATCTGTTACGACAAAAAAGGCTTTAGGGTCTATTTCTTTAATACCTTCTTTTAATCTAAAGTAATCTCTTGTAGGGACCACTGCTAATAAAACTCTTCTTTTCTTTTCTAAAAAGCCACCTTTAACATCAAAGATAGTTACGGTATGATGAAGATTATTTATTAAATACTCCCTTACTTTTTCTTCTTTACTTGTTGTTATATAAAAAGCTTTATTTTTAGATATGCCTAGTATTACTTTATCTATTACAACACCACTGATATAGATAATTATAAAAGCATATAACATCATATTAAATCCAAAGTAGAATCCGCCGATTAGAACAACGATAAAGTTTATAATCATGGTGGTTTTAGCAAGGGAGATATGAAAATATTTATAGGCTATTTGACTTATTATATTTAGTCCGCCATTACTAAAACCTACTTTATACATGAGACCATTAGTTATTCCTAGAAGTATTCCTATTAAAATACTCATTAATATTAAGTCACTGGTATCTATTACAATATATCTTGCTAGTGGTTCTGTTAAAGAGACAAATAAAGGATAAACTAAAGTCGCTACTAAAGAACCTCCTGTTTGGTCTAGGCCTAGAAATAAATAACTAATGCCTAGTAAAATAATGGAACCTATTAAAATGATTAACGATGGAGAAATATCAAAGATATGATTTATAATGATTGCAACTCCATTCATTCCTCCTGTTACTAAGTCAGTTGGGTATAACAAAAGATTAAATACTAAAGACGAGATAAAAAGACTGAATATTAAAACTCCATATCTATACCACAATTTAGTTTTGTCTATTTTGAATATTTTAGACACTTTAAGCACCACCTTTTACTTCATAGGAATCCATTGCAACAAAGAAAGCATCTTTATCAATATTATGAATTCCTTCTTTTAATTTATAATACTCTCTTGTAGGTACAACACTCATTAGAACTGTTTGATTTTCACTATTATATCCGCCTCTCGCTTTAAACTCTGTAACACCATGTTTAAGTTCATTGATAACAAAGTCTTTAACTTCTTTTTCTTTACTAGTAATGATATAGAAAGCTTTAGAATCAGATATACCTAAGACAACTTTGTCTGTTATAGTAGAGATTAAATAAAGAATTATTAGGGAATACATTAGATGGTTAAAGCCAAAGACAAAGGCTCCTATAACAATAATTGTGCCATCAGTAAAGAACATACTATTACCTAGGCTCATTTTAAATACTTTAGATATTATCATATTTAAGATATCAGTTCCCCCAGTTGAATAACCGGCTCTAAATATTAAACCTGCTCCTAATCCTTGTAAGGCTCCACCAAAGACAGCGATTAGTATCATTTCACTTTCTTTAAAACTTATATAAGTAGATAAATGTTCTGTTAAACTTACAAAAACGGGAAAAAGAATAGAACCTAATATTGTCGCTTTAGTTTTTTCTTTTCCTAAGACTAGGAATGATAATATGATTAAGAAAACGTTAGCGATAGAGATAATTGTTGAAGGATTAAGTCCAAAGAAATGTTTTAATATTAAAGAAAAGCCACTTACTCCTCCTGCTACTAAGTTATTAGGAGACATGAAAAGATTAAAGGCTAATGCTACTAGGAAGCAGCCTATAATGAATTCTATTAACTCTTTAATTTTAATCTTATGCTTTATCGCTTCTTTCATTTAGTCCTCCTTTTAGACTACTTTCAATAAAATCATCTATCTCTCCATCTAAGACTCCTTTGGTATCACTAGTTTCATAACCTGTGCGATGGTCTTTAACTAGAGAATAGGGATGTAAAATGTAACTTCTTATTTGACTACCAAAGTCAATGTTTGATTGAATACCTTTTTCTTTAGCAAGTTCTTGTTCTTTTTTTTGTTCTTCTAATACATATAATTTACTTTTTAAGACTTGTAAAGCAGTCTCTTTATTTTGAATTTGACTTCTTTCATTTTGACAAGTTACAACTATTTTAGTAGGTAGATGGGTAATACGAACAGCACTATCAGTGGTGTTTACTCCTTGACCTCCGGCTCCTGTTGAACGATAGACATCTATTTTTAAATCTTTTTCATTTATATCTATTTTAATATCTCTAGATATTTCTGGAGTTACATCGATACTTGCAAAGGAAGTATGTCGACGATTAGATGAATCAAATGGTGATAATCTAACTAGACGATGAACACCTTTTTCATTTTTTAAATAACCATAGGCATAATCTCCTTTTACTTTAAAGGAAACACTCTTTATTCCTGCTTCTTCTCCAGGTTGATAGTCAAGTAGTTCTATTTTAAAGTTCTTTTTCTCACAGTACCTTGTATACATTCTATAAAGCATATTAGCCCAGTCACATGACTCCGTACCTCCCGCTCCTGGATGTATTTCAACGATACAGTTATTTTTATCATATGGTTTATTAAAGAGTAGATAGATGCTTAAACTTTTTAAATCTTCTTTGATATCTTTATTATCAGCTTCTAGAGTTTTTAATAAATCTTTATCACTTTCTTCATCTAACATTTCTAGTAATTCTATAGAGTCAAATATCTTTTTCTTTAAATCGATTAACTTAGATGTACTTTCTTTTAGACTCTTTAGTTCATTAATTACAGTTTCGGCTTTACTGGTATCATTCCAAAAACCTTCTTTAGTTGTTTCTTTTTCTAACTCTTCTTGTTGTTTTAGTTTATTATCAGTGTCAAAGTGACCTCCATAAACTTAGTATTTCTTCTTTTTCATTTGTTAATTCTTTTAATAGTTCATTCTTATTCATTCTTACCAACTCTCTTTATTAGTATTATACAAGATATTTATTTTTATAACAAAATATTTTTTGTATATTTTTACTAAATTTACATATAGTATTAATGAGGAAGGTTCACTGATAAGTGTGAAGATCCTCATATATATAGATTGAACTGTTAGATTTTTTTCTAGCAGTTCTTTTTTTATAATTAAAAAGGCTCGCATTGAGTCTTTTATAAATTCTTAAAGTAATCAACTATTTCAGATACCTTAACTGTATCAGTAGAATTATCTTTTATATCTTCAATAGAATAATTTTCTCCATCAAATTTATTTCCTAATATAATCATTTTAGGAGTACCTAGGACATATACATCATTAATTCTATTACCAATTGTTAGGTTTTCTCTATCATCAATAATAGCATTAATATTATTATCTGTTAATTCTTTATAAAGTTTTTCTGCTTTATCTTTATTGTTTTCATTATAGATAATTTGTACTTTATAAGGAGCGATTTTATAAGGTAGAGCGAAACCTTTAACTTTATCATCTTTTCTAATAACATTATTTTCTATTATACAGGCGATTATTCTACCTAGTCCTATTCCATAACATCCCATATAATAAGGTTTATTATTACCATTTTCATCAGTATAGAATAACTTCATACTTTCTGAATATTTTGTTCCTAATTGGAAGTTATTACCTAATTCTACTGCTTGATATTCTTTTAATTTACTAGTATCAGTAATATTTAATTGTTTTAAGTATTCATCTTTATTATCAAACTCTAATACTTCTTTATTAATGCCTAGGTTTTGTTCTTCATCATATAGGACAGTATCTTCACCAAGTTTAGTTGCCGCTTGAAACTCTTCAGCAACACTTCCACCTATTACACCATTATCACTTACTGTAGGCATAATTTTAATACCTAGTCTTTTAAAGATATTTAGATAAGCTTCATGCATTAGGTCATATGTTTTTTTCATATCTTCTTCTGTTTTATCAAAAGAGTAAGCATCCATCATGACAAATGTTCTTGGTCTAAATAGATAACCTCTTGTTCTAATTTCTTTTCTAAACTTTTCGCCTATTTGATAATATATAGCAGGTAAGTTTTTATATGAAGGAAGTCTATTGGCACCAAATAAAGTTGCACACTCTTCTGCTGTTGGGGCAAGGCCATATTCTCCTAGATTATTATCTAAGGTGAACATAATATCTCCTTCTTTTGTGTACATATCCCATCTATTAGATTGTTCCCATATTTTCTTTGGTTGTAGTTTTGGAAACTCTACTTGAACACAACCTACTTTATCTAATTCTTCAATAATAATATTTTCAACAATTCGCTCCAATTTAGTCCAAAGATTTCCATATCCATAAATACCACTTTCATATTGATAAAGTTCTCCTAATTTCATTAAGATATCTTGTCCTGAATAGTTCTTATCAATATCATTTAAGTTAATCTTTTTAATATTTAATCTACTAAGTCTCATAATAATTCCTCTTTTCTTTAATGATATTATATGTGTATTTTCCTTGTACGTCAAATTAAAGTTTAAAAGATGCTAGCATAAACTAACATCTTTAGCTTTTTCCACAGAACCTGTGGATTTCTAGTTAGTAGATTCTTTTATGTATTTTAACTCTCCCATACGAGATGTTGGGATAAAGCCAGCTTCACTGGCAATTACATCAGGAATTCTATTAACAATAGCAGAACAAGTTAATCTTACGGTATCTGGTTTTTCAATTACTAGAGTTGTATCTGGTTCACCATAAATTGTCCATTCATTTCTATCAAACTCATCTTTATTGTAAACTTTACCAATACATTCTGTCTCTAAAGTAATTCCTTCTTTTGTTTCTGTTGTAACAACAGCGCTCATACCTGTAGCCATGCCAGCTTTAACTGTCATGCCTAAAGTAGATGATTCAATATCATAATCATTAAACTGAGGAACACATTTTTGTCTTTGACTTACTACGGTTAAACCTAGTTTGTCACAAAGCCAACCGTTAACGTTCCACATATATGATGGAGAGTAAGTTCCGCTTTCTATTACTTTCCTTCTTTCTTCATCACTTATTTCATCGGCACTCGCTACTTGTTGTTCAAACTCTTCTTTTGTAAGTCCTGCTCCATGGGCTTTAGCAAGAGCAATACCATAGTCTTCTACATTATAAGAAGAACTTCCTTTTATTTTAGTGATATTATGACTTGAACCTATTAGAGTAGTAATTAGATTACCCCAGAAAGCATCTTGATAACCACTACCTGTAATTGTACAATTATTTTCTTTAGCAAGCTTATCAATCTTTTCGGTTAAAGTAGGGTTAGAGTTCATTGGATAAAATGCTTCTTCACAAGTAGTAATAGCATTAACTCCACATTTTGCACATGTCATTAAAGGTTCTTCTAAATCTGATAGTAAGCTCATAGTTGTAACAATAACACAGTCAGGTTTTAATTCAGTTAATAACTTTTCTGCATTTTTAGCATCTTCAACAATAATACCAGTATTATCTTTTCCCATAATTTCTCCGATATCTTTTCCTATAACACTTGGATTAATATCAACTGCACCTACTATAGTACCTCCATTATCTATGACATATTTCATAGTATAAACACTCATTTTTCCACAACCATATTGGAATATTCTTAATCCTTTCATTTCTACCATCCTTTCAATATTTATTATAACATTTTAATTTTTATTAAATATGTAATTAACAAAAAAAGTTATACTTTTTAGCATAACTTTACATATTATTCATTCTTTTCTTTATCTTCTATTTTATTACTTATCGATTTTAGAGTCTCTAAATATTCTTTTTCTACAGGGCTTAATGTTTTTACTTGATATTTTTTGTATTCATCTTTAGCCTTCTTTATTGCCTCATTATGACTAACTGTACCTTTACCTTTCAACAACTTTTCTCCAGTGCTAGAAAGGATTACATCTAACTGTTTAATATAATCATCCATATGCATTGGATTATGTTTAATCGCTTGTATCTCAGCAAAATCAAAATATCCTGAGACTAAATTATTTAATATTTTTAATTCTTCTTCTGTTAAATAGTTTTTTGCAATGATAACGTCACTCATCATTGGTAAATCACCTTTAAAAGTAGTTAATCCCATAAACGGCTTATCTGAGTCTGCTCTTTCATAAATTACTTCTGGTGCTTGTATGTCCATGTGTGGCATAATGAAGTTTATTTTGGACAATTTTGAAAAATTCTATTGATTTACTATCTTTGGGGTCATAATCTATTGCAGTTGCATACAAATCAAGTACTTGTCTATATAATACCTTTTCAGATGACCTTATATCTTTAATTCTTGCAAGCAACTCTTTCCAATAATTTCCTCCTCCATTGCCTTTAAGTCTTTCATCATCCATGGTAAAGCCCTTAATCATATACTCTTTTAACCTTTCAGTTGCCCACTTTCTAAAATTAGTAGCAACTTTAGATTTAATTCTATACCCTAGAGAAATAATCATATCTAAATTATAATATTTAACTTTTCTTTCAACATTTCTATTTCCTTCTTTTTGAACTGTCAAGAATTCCTTGACAGTTGAATTCTCACTTAACTCTTCCTCATCAAAAATATTTTTTATATGTGAACTAATATTTTGTTTAGTTGTATCATATAAATCAGCCATTTGTTGTTGAGATAGCCATACTGTTTCATCTTCTAGTTTTACATCTATCTTTGTCTTACCATCATCCAATTGATATATTATAATGTTGTTTTTCTCTTCCATGAAAACCTCCTTTAATTTACATTTTTTATTTTAATAGCAGTTATAGTTGAAATGATTATGTGTATATATTAACATACATTTTTTCAAATGTATAGTATCATTTTAATTTTATTTTTACAAAAAACACTTATGACTTAATGAGGTCACAAGTGTTCTTAATATGTTTTTTATTTTCTAATTATTTTATATTTTAACCATATATAAGAGTCATCTAATTTATTACACTCAATTAATTGTAAAGCTTTCAACTTATTTAATTCGTTTACTGTGCTAATAGAATCTCCATCTATTAGTGTCGAAGTATCCCTACCTCCTACTAATAATGGTGCAATTACAACATTAACATAGTCAATTAAATCTTCTCGTAAAAATTTTCCATTTAAATTCCCACCAGATTGGATTGTTATCTTTTCAGCATTATATTTTTGTTTCATTTCAGCTAATAAAGTTTTTAAATCTAAAACTTCATAATAAAGAATATCTAAGTTTTTATACTTTTCTTTTAAGGAAAAAGCTATATGATTTTTATTTGTAGTTACTAATATTAACTTTCCTACCCAATTACATAGATAATCAATTCCATGTTCATTTAAATGAGGTTTATTGTCAATAATTATAAAACTGATATCTACTTTCTCGTGATATTCTTTTCTATTATTAACGCCAATTTTAGCCATTACTCTAACAGTATTTAAAGAATAATAATCTGTTGTTGCTTCTATTTCATAATATTGATGTAATCCTTCTTTTACACCTTCAATTTGACACCAATCTTTATCAGCATCTAAATTATCACTATTTCCACTATTTATTTTTCCATCTAATGATTCTAGCATAAATAGTGTAGTTATTGGTCTTTCCATTTTTTCTCCTTTAATGTAATTTTACAAAGTACTTATAGAATAAAGCTTTATTTATTTATTTATTTATTTTTTCCACAACATTGTTTATATTTCTTACCACTTCCACAAGGACAAGGGTCATTTCTACCTACTTTTTTAACTTTCTTAGGTTTTTTCTTTGTATCTTTAACATCATTAGTCTGTTGATTTTTAGCAACTTGTTTTCTTTCAATATTTTGTCTAATTTCTGCTTTTAGTAAGAATACTGTTATATCTCTATCTATTTTTTGAAGCATATCATCAAATAATCCATAACCTTCTGTAGTATAAGCTCTTAGAGGGTCATCTTGACCATATTGACGAAGGTAAATTCCTTCTCTTAAGTGAGACATAACATTTATTTGTTCCATCCAGTAATTATCTATAACTTGTAGAGATAATGCTTTTTCAAACTCATTACTAATTTCTACTGGTACTTCTTTAATCTTAGCTTCATATTCACCTTTAGCTTTTTCATAAAGATACTCTATAATATCATCTGCATCTCTGTTTTCAAGTTCTACTTTACTTATGTCATTTTTAAGCAAGTTCTCATTAGCAAAGTCAGTGATACTTTGTAATTCTTCATCTGTTATATGACTATCAGCATTTCTAGATTTAACTAAATCTGTAATATGATTATGAATAGAGTTTAATACTGTTTCATGAATAGACTCACTATCTAAGATTTCATTACGTTTACCATACATTATTTCTCTTTGAGTATTCATAACATCATCATATTGTAGCAAATGCTTTCTGGCATCAAAGTTATTTCCTTCTACACGTTTTTGAGCAGTGCTTATGGCTTTTGTAAAGGTCTTACTTTGAATAGCTTGGTCTCCAAAGCCAAAGCTCTTCATCATTTCTCTAATATGTTCACTACCAAATCTAATCATTAAGTCATCTTCCATAGAGACAAAGAATTGGGTATAACCTGGGTCTCCTTGACGTCCAGAACGACCTCTTAACTGATTATCAATACGACGTGATTCGTGACGTTCTGTACCTATTACACAAAGACCACCTAATTCTCTTATTTCATCTGATAGTTTGATATCAGTACCACGACCAGCCATGTTTGTTGCGATGGTAACAGAACGATGTTCTCCAATCTTAGAAATAATTTCTGCTTCACGAGCATGGTTCTTAGCATTTAATATTTCATGAGGTATATGAGCTTTCTTTAATAAGTCACTGATTAATTCACTTGTTTCAATAGCAATAGTACCAATTAAGACAGGTTGTCCTTTATCATAACGAGATTTTACCTCATTTATAATTGCTTTATATTTAGCACTACGTGTTGCAAAAACTAAATCTGGAGCATCTACTCTTATAACAGGTTTATTAGTAGGTATTTCAATAACATACATATTATAAATATCTCTAAACTCTTCTTCTTCTGTTTTAGCAGTACCAGTCATACCTGCTAGTTTCTTATACATTCTGAATAAGTTTTGGAATGTAATAGTAGCAAGTGTTTTAGTCTCTTGATTAATATGAACTCCTTCTTTTGCTTCTATTGCTTGATGAAGTCCATCACTATAAGCTCTTCCTTTCATTAAACGTCCCGTAAATTGGTCTACTATTACGATTTCATCATCTTGAACAACATAGTCTACATCTTTTTTCATAGCATAGTTAGCACGTAGGGCTTGGTTAATATAATGTAGTAAAGTGGCATTTTCTATTTCATATAGATTTTTAATCTTAAACATTTTCTCTGCTTTTTCACTACCAGCATCTGTTAGGGAAACACTAATTGTGCTTTTACCTGTTTCATCGCAGATATAATCTTCTTCCTCTTTTAAAGACTTTGCAAATTTATCGGCATCTATATATAGGTTGGCACTATGCTGTGCTCCTCCTGATATGATTAATGGAGTTCTTGCTTCATCGATTAGAATAGAGTCAACCTCATCGACAATAGCAAAGTTTAGAGGACGTTGTACTCTATTTTCTTTTCTGATTACCATATTATCTCTTAAGTAATCAAAACCGATTTCATTATTAGTAGAGTATAGAATATCACAGTTATAAGCTTCTTGTTTTTCTTTTGGAGACATATCTCTTGTATTAACACCTACAGTTAAGCCAAGAAAACGATGTATTCCTCCCATCCATTCAGCATCACGAGTAGCAAGATATTCATTGACTGTAATTATATGAACTCCTTTACCTTCTAAGGCATTAAGATAAGCAGGTAATACACAAGTTAGGGTTTTACCTTCACCTGTTTTCATCTCGGCAATATTACCATAATGAATTGCTAAGGCACCTAATACTTGAACATAGAAAGGTTTCTCTCCTATTACACGATATGCTGCTTCTCTTGCAACAGCGAAAGCTTCAACTAAAATGTCTTCTAAAGTTTCTCCATTAGATAGTCTTTCTTTAAATTCTTCTGTTTTATGTTTTAATTCGTCATCAGAAAGTTTAGTCATCTCTTCATCAAGAGCGACAATTTTATCTGCTTGTACTGTAAACTTTTTTAATTCTTTATATTCATGATCAAATAGTTTTCTAAATAATCCCATTATAAACATCTCCTTGCATAATGTATTTTATCAGAAAATTAAGATAATAAAAAGGTTTTAGGGGTATTTTGTCAAAAAAAGAATGATATTTTTCATATCATCCTCATTTTTTATCTTTACTCGGCTTCTATTATACCGTAGCCACCATTTTTTCTTTTATATACCACTGCTTCTTTATCAGTGTCAACGTTTTTAAATAAATAAAATTCATGACCTAGTAATTCTAATTGAAGAATAGCTTCTTCTTCATCCATTGGTTTTACTTCTATTTTTTTGTGTTTAATAGTATTGTTTTCTTCATGCTCTTCTTCTTCAATATCTACAATACTAAAGTCAATTCTAGTTTTAGCTTCTTTTGCTTTAATCTTAGTCTTATTCTTTCTTATTTGACGTTCTATAACATCAATAGCTTTATCAACAGATGCATAGAAGTCATCTTGAGTCTCTTCAGACCTAATAATAAAATTGTGAAGTGGAATAGTAATTTCGACAGTTTGCATGTGTCCTTTAACTTTTACTACTACGTTAGCACGTACACTATCACTATTTTCTAGATATTTCTCTAGTCTTTTCAATTTCTCATTAATGTAGTCTTTCATAGCAGCAGTTACTTCAATTTTGTCACCACGAATAATTATTTCCATATTATCACCTTCCTTAATATTAATATACCATAAAAGGAGCAAAAAACCAACTATTTTGCTAAAGCTTGTGACTTTTTTTTCAAAATGTCCGCTTTTGTATTTTCGTTTACAAAACAAAATGTCCTATTATAAAAATCGGTAA
>CALVIV010000031.1 GCA_944331935.1 uncultured Bacilli bacterium
AGACCTTATTAGTCCAACTTCTCATAATATTTTTCTTCTCATAACATAGATTATCAGAAGCTTCTGATAATCTATGGGCCACCGCATTTCTTAGTTTAACAATATCTCTTAGTATATAAATATCTTTACTTTCTTCTCTTAATTCATATTCTTTAGTATAAAAGTCATAGAAACTAACCAATTCTCCAAAAGTAATAATTTCAAGAAATTCCCATATAGGAATATTTTCAAGTTTCTTATCTTTATCAATATCATATTTATAAAATATCTTTTGATAATATTCACTTCCAACTTTTTTAAAAATACTATTATGAAGTTTTTTAGGTGACTTATTATCATTAAAATCTTTATTTAAATACAAATTAACTATTCTATAGCCATCTTCTTCATTTATATTTTCAAAAGTATTTAATATTTTCATTTTTAAATAATGCTCTATATCTATAATCATTCTAAATAAAACTAATCTAACTCTATAATCTATAATAGATAAATCTTTTAGATATGCAAAATCTAAATCTTGATATTTTCCCTCAAATTTACCTGCAGGTGAAGGATATTTTAAAAAATTATGTTTATATGATGTTAAATTATAATAATTATTATTGCTTTTCAAATACTTAAGAGCATCGTTTTCACTAATATAATTAAACTTTATATTCTTATTTTTTAAATAAGAAATCATTTCATCAACAAATAACATAGGTTTTAACCGACTTTTATCTTCTAATTCAACCATTTAATCACCCCGCTTAAAAATAAAAAAGGACGTATTAAAAAACACGCCCACTAAAACTTCATTACAACTATAATATATCACACTTGAACTTTATAAATCAATAAATTCTATTTAATTTTCTTTATTTATTTTATGCTCGATACATTTTACCAACTGCCTACTAGCTTCTACCTCATCAACACTGCGATTAGTAAATTCTGCTATTTCACTAACATTAGCATCAGATGAAAGATTATACCCACTTGCATGAATAACTTTACTAATAGTTATCAAAGCTTCATTCATATCATCTTCATCATGAATTACATCTCTAATACTATCACCAACAATTTCAATTATTTTCTTAGGTTCTTCTGCCAATTTAACATTATCTTTAACATCGTTAACCAAACCTAATGGATACATCTTATGAACCATCTCTTCAATTTTCAAGGATACTGGCATTTTTACCTTTGCCCATAAACAAAAAGCATAATCAAAATCTAAAGTTATACCAAACTCTGCTAATATAGACATCATAGTTTGTACTTTAACATTAATATCTTTACTACTAAAATCAGGATTTTCTTTATAAAATAACTTATATATTTCTATCAATTCCTTATCTTCATCAAATAAAGTAACAGATTTAGCATTCGAAATCATCTTAATATGTTCCATAATACTTTTTATCTCTTTAGTAAAATCCTGAACTTTTGAATATTCAAGAATATCCTCATCACTATAATATTCTATATCTATACCAGAATCAGAATCATATTTTAAAGTGTATTTATCATTTTCAAATTTAGTAGCACCTTTTTTACTCATTTCAAAATAAAATAATTTAGTATAATCATACTTAACAGTCTCTTTACATTTTTCATCTTCATAGGAAATAACTAACAATTTCTCTTGACAATCACTTAATATCGTTCTTAAAGCAGTTACATTCTCTAACATATTATTACATTTATGACTTTTTAGATAATTTCTTATCATACAGTTAATTTCATTTCCATTAATATCATTTTTTAAAGGAATATACTCACCTCTAAACTCTACAACACCATTCTCCAAGTTACGAACTTCTCTAAATTCCATTTTCTTCATTAGAACCTCCTCTACACAAGTTCATTATATAATAAAAAATAACTATCAACAACAATATTTCAAAAAAATAGGGCTCTATCAATAGATATTACCCTTGCAAAAATGATTTAACATTTTTTCTTTCTATAATAAACAACACTTCCTACAAACAACACTAAGCCAACACAAGATAGGGCTAATCCTTCTTTAAATAAAGGAGAAGTATAAACAATTCTAATATTATGACTACCTTTATTAATATCAAAACCAATAAAACTCTTGTTAACAACTTCATAAGGAGTCTTTTCACCATCTACAAAGACTTCAAAACCTTTATCATAAGGAATAGATAGTTTAAAGTAACCATCATTCTTAACATCGATATTACCTTCTATAACATCACCTTTAGTCTTATCTCTATCAATAACAAAAGGAGATATTTCATCATTAATAGACACTAAATCATTATAATTATAGATAGCAAAAGAAAGATTAGATAATTTAAATTTACCTTCACTAAAAGTAATCTCTAAAGTATCTTTACCACTCAAAGAATATTCAAAGTTATAATTATTATTATGATATTTCCATTTTCTACAACTAAGTTTATTACTAACCCCATTAATAGTAATATAAGAGTCCCCCACACTACATTTACTATTATAAAGCATCTTAAACTTTAAAAGTAAAATATCACTATCACTAATATTATTTAATTTAATAACTAGTTTATTATCTTTAGAAGCTTTAATAAAATATTTACCATTATCTTCTTCTATCTTTAAGTTCTTACTTTCTAAAACATCATAACTAGAAACATAATCTTTAACTTTCTTAACATAACTATCACTATAATCTCCATCAACAATAGCATAATTCAAATAAGCATCTAACTTCTCAAAATAAGATAAACCATTATACTCATCTAAACTCATTATCTTATTAGTACTATAGCCTATAGGTAGGACATCTTCATTTCTATAAATACCATCAGCAATTTTTTTATAGCCTAACATATTATTACTACTATTAAGTAAATACTTATTACCCATATAAAAGTTATAGAAAATATTATTATTACCAGTAAGCATACCATAACTTCTATAAATAAATTCATTATTAATTAAATTATTATAGAAATCTTTATAATAAGAATTAGATAAAGAAGAATAAATACTACCTGTATAATAATCTATATCATAAATCTTATTAGATTTATCTAACTTAACACCTTGATCACTCATTCTATAAAAACTATTATCTCTATCTAATACTTGCTGTACTTTATCACTAGTCTCTTCATAATCTAAAGTATCATAAAACTCTTTAGTTACAAAAATATCTGAAAAATTAGTTGGAATAACTAAAACTAATGACATAACTCCAAGATAAATATAAAGAACATATTTTTTTTCTAGCTTATAACTAATAAGTAAAAAGATAATTAAAAGAACCATATCAACACCAAATAATAAGCATAAATATTCATCCTTATAAAAGAAAACAAACAAATTAATAACTGCAATTATTAAAGAGATAATAATACTAATCTTTAACTTACTTTTATTATTAAAAATATTCTTAAGAAAATAACCAATTAAAAGAATTGCAAGAGGTAAAAGTGGTATAAATGCTTTACCATTTAGATACATTCCTCCATTAAATACATAATCAAAGATAGGAAAAACTAACAAAATACTAAAGATTATACTAATAACCTTAACTTCACGTTTTTTAGTAATAACACCATATATTAAAGCGATTATAAAGATAGCACTACATCCCAAAGAATAAGATGAATACAAAGTATTAGAAATATCAAAGTTAGGAATAAATAACTCAAGTAATGAAATACTTTTATTAGTTGCCGTTCTACCATCAAGTAATGAATAAGCGGTTGGAAGTAAAAGAAAACAACTAAGAAGTACTGGTATTAACATTACAAAAATAAACTTAAAGCCTTCCTTAAAGAAATCTTTTACTGTGATTTTATCATTCCTTTTATCTTCTATATATCTAAAAATGCCATAAAGCAAAATACAAACTAAACCTACAACACTAAAGTAATAACTAGTTAAAATCATTAAGAAAATAGATATAACTAATAAAGATATTTTCTTCTTATCAAAATACTTATCAACCCCAATTAAAGCCATAAGTAAAAAAGGCATATAATCAACAAACATAATATGGCGATGTAAATGAAAAATAAAACATCCTGATGTTAAAAATAATAAAGTACTAACAAAACTAACTTTCAAATCAAATCTTCTTCTTAAAAAATAATACATTAAAATAATACTTACTATTAAACAGATAATCATACTAAACTGTATATAAACAATCATAGATACAAAAGGAAGTAGATAAGAAATTAAAATAATTGGATTAAAAAGGCCATAATAAGAAATATTATAGATATTTTGTCCCCCACCAAGATTAAAGGCAAAATTAGGAAAAATATCACCTGTATCATAAAATAGTTTTCTTAAATAATCAGGAAACATAACATGTTGACTTATCCAATCTTTCTTAGAACCAAAAAAATTAGTAAAATTAACAAGTACTAATACAATAATTAAACTAATTATAACTAAAGTTAAAATATTTATAATATCATTTTTATGCTTACTTAAACTTTTCATAAGTCCCCCTAACTAAATACAATATTACTATTAAGCGGTACTACTTGTATCATTGTATTACCATCTGCAACTACTAACTCATTACCACTCTTATAATAATAATGAGTTTTATCTCTTCTAGAAGCTTTATTCCAAGTAATAGGAATAGCATATCCATTAGTAATATAATAGCCTTCCCCAGTACCTACAGTATCTAAATCCTGTCTACCATAACTGTCTAATGTATGATTATTAACTTTCATAATAATTATATTCTTATAATGATATTGTAATCCACTATCTCTATCAGTATGTGGACTATTATTCATATAACGTAAATAATACCTATTGGTAGCATCATAAGTATAACTTCTAACCTCACTATAAGAATAAGTCATAGTAATATTATTAGCAGTTAATAAATCACTTGTATCATTAAAAGCAATATCATCAGTAGTATAATTTAAAAGATTGTAATTATTACTAGTAGTACTATAACCTTTACTAGAAGCAACATTATATAAATCTTCTATACTAGTAAAAACATTATGAGGTGCTGCAATATTATAATTACGATAATAACCATTATCATAAAGGCCATTAATATTATTAACCCCTAAAGTTCTAATATCATTTTGGGCAAAAGTACTCCATCCATAGTGAGCATAAATAGCATCACTTTCAAGAGCATAATCTAAAAAATAATGTCTACTACTTCTAACAGGACCAATTACACTAGTATTAACATCTTTAAAAATAGCCATTATTCGAGTTAGTCCACCTTCTACAATTATTTCATAAGTTAAATAAGCATCTTGTAATCCTACATGAGCATTATTACCCACATTATTATCAATCATAATAGCAATAGGACGCTTATTACTATTAACATCATAAACAGTTAAATCTTTCTTCTCTATAGTACTAGCGTCATCTATTTTTACCTTATCTTTTTTCTTAGGCCCACTATCATTCATAGATAACAAAAAATAGAAAAGTCCAACAAATATTAAAAGTAATGCAACACTAATAACACTAATTATAATTATTTTCTTTTTATTACTCTTAGGCTTAATTCTAGCATCTCCTAAAGACTTTAACTTTCTCACGACTACCACCCACCTAAATTTTACCATATAATAAAGAATAATTAAACTTTTCCCTTAAAGTTTCCAATACTTGACAAAAAACATACTATTTACAAAGCATCGAAAAACATAATACATTATAAGCATAATTAAAAAGCGGTGTTCCTTACCAAAAAACGGGAATAAAAAAAGTGACTATCTATAATAATCCATAGATAGTCTTTTATTATTACCTAACTAGTTTTTTTACATAAGGACTTTCAATAGATTTATACCCTTTAAAAGTCTCTGTACTAGCAATATCTTCTCTTCTATTCTGTAAAGTAACAATTTCATTAGCATTATTTAATTCAAACACATCCGCTTTATCAATACTTTTTACAACTTTACTTGACCTTACCACACTAGTAGCAGGCAAAGCCTTTCCTTTCATTTTATTTGCCATTCCCATAAACTAAAACCTCCCTATTAATTAACAACTATATCTCTATCACTAGGCATTACTTGTATAAAAGTATTACCATCACTAACTTCTATTTCATCACCATTACTATAAGAATAATATGTCTTACCACTTCTAGAATCTTTCTCCCAAGTAATAGGCATCATATAACCATTAGTAATATAATAACCTTCCCCACTACCAACTGTATCTAAATCTTGCCTACCATAATCATCAAGAGTACTATTATCTACTTTCATAATAATTATATTTTTATAATGATATTGTTCTCCAGTATCTCTATCAGTATGAGGAATACCATTCATATAACGAAGATAATAACCCTTATCACTATCATAAGTATAACTTCTAACCTCACTATTAGAATAAGGTATCTCAATACTAGTTAAAACTCTACCTTCTAAACTACAATTATCACCATCACAGTTTAATGAGTTATCTTTCTTCTCTAAATTTACTTTTTTAGTAACATAATTTAAATTTTCATAGTCACTAGATGTAGTATCATAACCAAGTTCTTCTGCCATTAAATACAAATTATCAATACTAGTAAAGACATTATGAGGTGCGGCTATACTACTATCTCTATAAAAAGCATCATCATAAAGTCCATTAATATTATCAACGCCTAAAGCTTTAATATCATTCTCAGCATAAGTACTCCATCCATAATGAGCATAAATAGCATCATTTTCAAGTGCATAATCTAAAAAGTAATGTCTGCTACTTCTAACTGGTCCAATTACACTAGTATCTACATCTTTATAAATAGCCATTATTCTAGTTAAGCCCCCCTCAACTATTATTTCATAAGTTAAATAAGCATCTTGTAATCCCACTTGTTCATCATTTTCCACATTATTATCAATCATAACAGCAATAGGTCGTTTATTACTATTAACATCATAAACATTTAATTCTTCCTTCTTTTGAACTAAAGGAATATCATTATCAAGATAAATAAAATAATAATAAGCTCCACCTATTAAAGCTAATAAAAGAATAATAAAAATAATAATAGCAACTCTTCTTTTTCTTTTCTTTTTCACGAATATCACCTCTACATTAATTTTATCACAGTTTACTACTACTTAGTAGAACTATTTACTATAAAAATCATAAATTATATTAGGTGATTATATGTCTCAAATAATTCAATATACAAGTAAAGAGTTAGACCTATTAGCAAGACTAATGCGAGCAGAAGCTGTAGGCGAAGGAGATTATGGTATGCTTATGGTAGGAAATGTTGGTGTAAATAGAGTTCTTGCCAACTGTTATACTTTTAGAAATATAAATACTATTACCAAAATGGTATATCAAAATCCTGGAGGATTCGCTGGTATCAACAGTCCCCAATTTACATCAGGTTCTACTATCAAAGAAAGAGAACTAGCAGAAAGGACTTTAAAAGGAGAATATTACTATCCCGCTACTAATGCTTTATGGTTCTATGCACCTGGCAAAGGTAATAACTGCATTAGTACTTGGTATGATCAAGCCCTAGCTGGAAAATTTAAAAATCATTGCTTCTATGCTCCAGATCCTAGTGTCTGTCCACCCCTCCATTAAAAAAACTATTATTATTTTACATCAACATTTAATAAAATAATTTTATAAAACAATTGTTTTTTATTATCTTTTGATATATAGTTAAAAAGAAACAAAAATATAAAATTTATTATTAAAAAAACAATTAATACTAATCAACAAAACAAATACAGTAAAGGAGGTAAAAAAGGTTGGGGATATTGACAATCACTTCAATTTATGTATAATATTAAAATGTAAGTGATCTTCGGTATCCCGCGTGGACCGAAGACTTTTTAATTTTATGAAAGATTTTAAAACAATAGATGAACAAATTGATTTATTAAAATCAAGAAACATGTTATTTTATGATGAAGAAAAAGCAAAAAATATATTACTGAATAATAACTATTACAATATTATTAACGGATATAAAGACCTATTTTTAGATATTAATAATCCAACTAATTATAAAATAGGAACCCATTTTGAAGAAATATATGCTTTATATGAATTTGATAGGCAATTAAGAAGTATATTTTTAGAATATATTCTTAAAATCGAAAATTCAATGAGAGCATTAATTGCCTACTATTTTTCTCAAGCCTATGGTAATAATAACTATTTAAAATTAGATAATTTTGAAACATTCAAGAATATTAATGTAACAATCCAAAAAAAGCAAAAGCAAATTAAATTCATTCAAAGTTTATTAGGAAACATAAATAAAAACATCGCTAACAATGTTGAAAACAAATATATTGGTCATTATATAACAAACTATGGTTTTATACCACTATGGGTATTAGTAAATATTTTATCGTTTGGTGACATCTGTAATTTTTACAGACTAATGAAACAAAAAGAAAGAATACACATCTCTATGGTATTCAATATTGCAGAAACCGATTTATCAAGTCTCCTTAATATCTTATCTAAAACTAGGAACTTATGTGCTCATGACGAAAGATTATATAATTATGAATTTCCGTCATACACAAGCATTAATGATACAATATACCATTCACAACTTAATTTACCAAAATTAAATGAAAGATATACAATTGGAAAAAATGATTTATTCGCTGTAGTTATTTCATTAAAGTTATTATTAAACAAAGAAGATTATGATAAATTTCATCATAAATTATTTAGCAGAATTATGAGTATTCAATCTAAACTTAAAACAATAACTTTAAATGATGTATTAAATGCCATGAATTTTCCTAATAATTGGCATGATATATCAAAAATGTCCTAAGTCCACACGGGATACTTAGGATCATTATATAATATGTAACAACAGCTTAAAATAATACATAATTATAACCGACTTTATATAGTACTAACTAATAAAAAACTAAAGGTTTTACCAGTATCAATTCACATTACACCCTCCCATAATAAAATCAAGTATTTTCTACAAAAAATTTAACTTTATTTTTCTATTTTTATTTTAAAGCTTAAATTGTATTAAACTTTATACATATTTTTTTGAATTAGGGTACACTGAAAACAACTAACCATACTTTTTAATTAGAACGTTTGTATGTTTAAACTCATAATCTACATTATAACTTAGTGAATTATTAGCCAATGTTATTTTCATATATGCCCATCCTCCCATATCATTCTGTATTGACAATTTTCTTACCTACATAAACTCTTTTATCCGGCATTATATGAAACTGGCCTTAGATATTCTACTTATCTGGCTCATAGCCTATGGTGTAACTTTACTAAATTCCACTTTCATATAATATCACTGCTCTATTTCTAGTTCAGTGAATTAAAATAATAATCTTTTATTATCTTAATTCACCAAACTAGATTAAGTGACATTAATTACTTAGTATACAACTTTCTCTTATAGCTTTTTCTTCATCAAATGAATCTTTATTTTTTACCAGAGCCATTAGTATATATACAAATTTTCTTATTATTGCATTTATTGAGATTATTTTTGTTAGCGGTCTTTCTCTTTCTGTGGTATAATAATTATGCAATTGCATAAAGAAAGAATTCTTTCCAACTAGTGCTATACCAGTTTGTTTAAGGTTTCGTCGTAAAATTGGTCTACCTCGTTTGGAAATGTGTTTCTTTCCTTTTTTTTGCCCACTTGACGTCTCCTTTAAACTTAAACCACTACTATTAAAAATATATTGTCAAATCATAGTAAACTATGCTATAATTAAAGTGTTCTAAAAAAGAACCCATAGGGGCGTGGTATAATGGTAGCATAGGAGTCTCCAAAACTTTTGATGGGAGTTCGATTCTCTCCGCCCCTGCCATAATATGTTCATAAACTCCGTTTAGGAGTTTTTATAATTTTAAGGGGGAAAAAATGATAGGAGAAGTAGTAAGAGTTACTAGAAGAGCCAAAAATGATATGACTATTAACGACTTATCTAAAAAATCACAAGTATCAAAATCATACATTACTGAAATAGAAAAAGGAAAGAAAACACCATCAAATGATATATTAAATAAGCTAAGTAAAGGATTGGATTTAGATATTGAAACTTTACTTACATTAGATGAATATCATGAGTCTTTACTAGGAAAAAAAGAAAAATTAGAAATATATAGAATGCTTCTTTTAAAAACATTAGAAACTTATGAGGAAAAAGAAGTAAAAAAATGCAAATAAAAACTTTCTTTACATAATTGAAAGTTTTTTTATTTACAGACTCTAACTTACTTTTTTAACGTATACGTAAATGTTTTATCCTCTGAAGTTTCAGGAACAAAACGATGTCTTAATGGTCCAAATGCTAAACGAGAAAATGCATTCCCACTAGCACCCGTATCAATCATAATTCGAAGTTCTGTTACCTTATCACCACTCTTTTTAGCATCATTTAATACTAATAAACATTCACAATCCAAAAAGTTATCAGGTTCAAAAATATCTTTCATTTCTGAAAGTGATAATTCCATTACTTCACTAGATAACACTTCTATATTATTATTTTCATAAGAATATAATCTATCTATAATATTACAAGAACTATCATCACAAACTAAAAATTCATCTTCTATACTTCTTTTAGGCATATTAGGAATATCAAGATTATTATCAGGATTTGTAATAGAAAAAGCAGTATGTCTTACTGCGAAGAAGTTTATATCAGTAATACCTATTTCAACAATATCACTTAACAAAGGTCCATCTAATAAACGATATTCAATTTTATAATAATACTCATTATCTTTTAAATAGCACAATTTCTTATTTTGAAAAATAACGTCTGCATTAAGTCTTTCTATTTCTTGTAAATATGACACCAAAGGTTCAAAAGATAATAGTTCTTGCCGATTTTGTAACAAAGAAATTAAATCCATTTATTTTCATCCTCCTTGATTTTCTCAACTTTTATACGTCAATTTATTTCCAACGAAAAAATTATATCATAGTCAAAACACTTTTTCAAATTAGCAAAATAAAATATAATTAATGCTTATTTACAACAACTTAACACCAAATAATGTCAACTACCTTGCATTTACCTATCTAAAAAACTACAATTAAGATGGAGGTAGAATATGGAAGCAAAAGATATTAAAAAAGTTGCCTGTGTTGGGGCAGGTGTAATAGGTTATAGTTGGGCTTTATATTATTCACTAAAGAAATTATCCGTAAATGTCTATGATATAACTGACGATGCTTTAAATCTTGCAAAGATTAGAATACATGAAAGCCTACTTAACTTAAAGAAAAATAATGTTGTAACAGATGAAGAGATAAAAGAAATTGAAAGTAGAATTAGTTATACTACATCAATGAGTGATGCCGTAAAAGATGTTGAACTAATCACTGAATCTGGACCTGAAAATTATGATATTAAAAGACAAATGGTTGAAGAGATGGAAAAATATACTAAAGATGACACCATCATCGCTTCATCTACATCAGGACTACTAATTACCGAAATAGCAAGAGATGCTAAACATAAAGACAGATTTATAGGTGCCCATCCTTATAATCCCCCACATTTAATACCATTAGTAGAACTTACTAAAGGAGATTATACAACTGATGAAGTAATAAACACAGCTAAAGAATTTTATCAATCTATTGGTAAAGAACCTGTTGTCTTACAAAAAGAAGCTTTAGGATTTATCTGTAATCGTATTCAAATGGCTGTTTATAGAGAAGTATGTAACTTAGTAATGAAAGGTGTATGTACTATTGAAGATGCCGATAAGGCTGTTACCTATGGTCCTGGATTAAGATGGGCTATTATGGGACCAAGTCTAGTCTTTGAATTAGGTGGAGGTAAAGGACATGTAGATGGTCTTATGAAACACTTAAACTCATCTATTAGTTTATGGTTGCATGATATGGCAGATTTTAAAGACTTCCCAGAAGAATTTGCTAGTATTGCTAGAAAAGGTGTTGAAGAATCTTTAAAAAATAGGCCTAAAGAAATAGGTAACGATGATGAATCCCTTGCCGAATATCGTGATAAAATGTTAATAGAAATATTAAAATTACACAACAAACTATAAAAGCAGATAACAAAACATCTACTTTTTCTTTTAATTATTATAATTTAGTTATTAAGGAGAAAATCTATGAAAAATAAATATAACAAATTAGTACGTGATAATATTCCTACTATTATTAAAGAAAACGGTGAAGAACCTATATATCACACTTTAAATGATAATGAGTATTGGCTTGCTCTATTAAGAAAAGATACTGAAGAATTACAAGAAGTAAAAGATGCTACAAGTAAAGATGAAGTATTAAAAGAACTAGGAGATAAACTAGAACTTATTAGAGCAATGGCAGAGTATCAAGGCTTTACATTAGATGATGTTATAAAACAAGCAGATAAGAAGAAAGAAACAAGCGGAGGATTTCAAAAGAGATTATTTTTAGAAACAGTAACTAAAAAGGAATATTGACTACATTAACAATACTCCTCTTTTATTTTTTTAGTTTATAAACATATGGATTAGCTTCTTTTACAAAAGTATCATCTCTTAAATAAAAATGTTCAAACTCTAACTTTACCAAATCTTTCTCCTTGTAAGGATACATAACTAAAAATCCAGGCTCTCCCCCTTTTTCATTCTTATGATTTAAAAATCCTCCTAAAGCAGGAATATATACATCATTATCTTGAAACAAAGCAATATGAGAATGACCATGAATAGTTAAATCATGAGAGATTAAATTTCTACACTCTATCAGAAAAGGATGATTTTCATGTTCTAAAGATATAGATACTCCATCTATTGATATAAAAGCTTGAAGATAACCTAAAGGATAAATATCTTTCTTATCTGCAAATTCCTTTAATATATCTATACCATAATCTAAATATCTTTCATCATGATTACCCCCTAAAAAAGATTGATGAACATAAGGAATACTAGGATATTTATCTAAAATATTATTTACTTGCTCTTTCGCTAATTCATAACTCCCATCAGTAAAATTTACTGGTTGTTTTAATCCATTAAGTTCTATAGTTCCATCACCTATATCCCCACCATGAATTAAGTAATGAATCTTATTATTTTTACAAAAGTCTAACACATAATAAAGAAAATCCCATCTATTCATATCTTGTTTATCAAAAGAAGAATAATCATAATGAGTATCTGAAATAAATAGAACTGCCTCATTTCCAATTTTAAGCATATGACTTTTATCTTGATATATTTCTTTTAAAATACCTATCTCTTTATTATCTAAATTATACTCTCTATTATAAATACCATCTCTCATAAAATCTAAAAGTTGATATTTATATAAATTATTATTTTCCATAATTTTATAAAAATCTCTTGTATCCAATAACTCTCTAATTATCTCTTCTTCCATATTTATTAACCCTCTTTTTAATTTTCACTTTCTGCAGTGTATAAATGTTGATATTGTTTACATTCCTTTAACAACTCTTTATGAGTACCACTACCAACTAATTTACCTTTCTCTATTATATGAATAGTATCAGCATCAACGATAGTAGAAAGACGATGAGCAACTATAATGACCGTATGATCTTTTACTAAGTCATCAATAGTCCTCTTAATATACTCTTGAGACTCGTTATCAAGAGCACTAGTCGCTTCATCAAAAAGGATTATCTTTGTATTTAATAGAAGAGTTCTAGCAATGGCAAGTCTTTGTTTTTGACCTCCTGATAAGTTAATACCACCTTCTCCGATTATTGTATCATACCCTTTTGGAAGACTCATAATATAATCATCTATATAAGCTCTTTTACAATACTCTCTCACTACTTCTAGACTAACATCTTCTTTAACTAATCTAAAATTATCAAGTATTGATAAATTAAATAGAAATGGACTTTGTCTAATAATCGAAACATTACCTCTTAAAGACTCTTCTGTTAAATCTTTAATATTAATACCATCTATAGTAATACTACCTTTGCTAGCATCAAAATATCTAAGTAACAAGTTAAATATTGTACTCTTACCATTACCACTGCGCCCTACAATAGCAATCTTCTTATTAGGAACAATCTCTAAATTAAGACCATTTAAAGTATAATCTTCATCTTCTTTATACTTAAACTTAACATTATTAAATTTAATAACCCCTTTAGTATTTTCCAATACCTTATTTCCATATACTTCATCTTTATATAAATCATTATTTAATAGTTCTCCTATTCTTTTTAAAGATACAGTTACTTTATTAAAACTAACCCCAAAGTCACTAATACTCTCAACTACTTCATCAATTCTCCAGATATAAGACTCCATCATTAAAAACACACTTAAACTAATAACCCCATCCAAATAACACTTACCAGTTGTAAAGAGAATTAAAAACTGAATTAAGAAATAAGCAAAATTATTAAACCCATAATACCATCTCTCATACTTTCTAACCTTAGCCGTATGACTATAAAGCTTATCAATAACTTTAAATATATTACTCTCTATTATTCTAGTAATACCAAGTGACTTAATCTCTCTAATTCCTGTAATATTTTCTGTTGCAACTTTTACATAAGAATCACTTTCTTTTTTAATATTCTCTTGACTCTTCTTAATTCTAGGGAAAAACTTCATCGAAATAAATCCCATAATAATTGCAAGTAACATGATTTCTAAGAACAATACAAAAGATATTCTAATTGCAATAACAATGACTATAATTACAACAACTGCTTTACAAATAAGTCTAACCATTTTAGAAAGTAGTTCCATAACTCTATCAGGATCAGTATATAAACGATTAATAAACTCACCCACACCAATATCTTCAAAGGCAATTGCAGGTAACTTATCTATCTTTTTATATAGGTCTTTACTTACATTTTTTGTAAACTTAATCTCAAAATATGTATATAAAGCGTCTCTTGGTATCTGTAAAAAAGTGTAGAAGATAATGTAAATACCTTCATAGATTGCAAGATAAAAGACAAATGAATTTATTTCTTTAGCAGTTAAAGCTTCCACTGCAACACCCCAAAAATATACAGATATTAAAGCAGGTAAATAAGATAATGCTACTAAGATAATATAAAGAACAAGTCTTAATTTATCATCCTTAATATAGTCCCAAAATATTTTAAAATGTTTAAATTTTTTCACAACAATCCACATCCAACAAAAAAACTACTTTACAGTAGTTCTCATAAATATTACATTAAAAGGATAAGACTTCTTTTAAAATACCACTGTAAAATATGTCATAAATAGTTTTATTTACACTAGTAACTAAAAGTCTCATCATAATCACTCTTCCTTTCAAGTGACATAATAATATCATACAGATAAATCATTGTCAAATAAAGTTCTATAATCCATCACTAAAGCTAGTAAACTCACCTTTTTCTATTTTAGGTAGTCCATATTTTTCTTTCCCTAGATTAATCGCTTTAATCATAAAAGCCATATTCCTACCTAAATTTCTCATAGTCTGTAACCCTTCTTTATCTTTTTCCACATCACTAGCTTCCCTACCATGTACTTCATTCCAATAACTACTAGAAACAATAGGCATACTACAAATAGTAAAGTATTTATTAATCTCATCCATTGCCGAAGTAGAACCTGCTCTTCTTGAAGATAAAACAGCAGCCCCTACTTTCATAGTCTTATCAAAATGTGTACTATAAAACAATCTATCTAATAAAGATATAATAGTCCCATTACTACCTGCATAATAAACTGGACTACCTATAATAATACCATCAGCATTTTCAAATTTTACTGCAATATCATTTACTATATCATTAAAAACACATTTACCTGTTTTAGCACAAGAGTTACATGCTATACAACCTCTAACATCTTTATTACCAACTACAATAGTTTCTGTTTCAATTCCTTCTTCATTAAGAGTCTTACTAACTTCTTCTAAGGCTCTTGCCGTACATCCATTAACTCTAGGGCTACCATTTAAAATTAATACTTTCAAAAAAATCATCTCCTAATACTAATTATATCACATTTGAAAGAAATACATTATAGATGTATAATATTAACGAGGTGATACAATGATTATATGTCCAAACTGCAAAACAGAAAATGATGAAGATGCTAAATTCTGTAAAAACTGTGGATATTATTTTTTAGAAGAAAATAGTAATAACCAAGATAATAATAAAAAAGAACATAAAAAGAAAGACAAAGTTAAACACAAAACAAAAACAAAAAACAAGACGAAAATAAAGAAGGAAAAAGCAAAGACACCAAGATATAAACAATCAAGTGATAAACCAAAATCAAGTATCTTTACAAAAATACTTTTACTATTCTTCATTCTCTTATCTATAGGATTATTAGTAATAGCAAGCATCCTAGGATATAATTACTATCTAGAAAACAATATAGAAGTACCTATTGTCACAGGATACACTTATGAAGAAGCAACGACTTTACTTAATACTGCAAGCCTTAGTTATGAAAGAAAAGAACAAGAAACTACAAACAAAGATGAAGTTGGTATTGTCCTAAAGCAGAGTAAAAAAGCTGGTTCTAAGACTCATGAAAATGCCGTTATTACTTTAACAGTAGGAATTTTAGATAATCATGTTACTGTTCCAAACGTTGTAGGTATGGCTTTGGAAAAAGCAACTGGCACATTAAATAAAAGCGGTGTATCTTACAGAATAGAATATAAAGACACTAACGATGAAGAAGATAATACAGTCATAAAACAAAGTATAAAAGCAAATAAAAAAATAGAAAATACAGAAATAGTAACTATTACAGTTGCAAGAAATAACGATAACGAAACTGACAATAACACTAATAACGATGATGAAACATCTAACGAAGATAAAGAAAATTCTACTTCTACTGATGAAGTAAATCAAAACCAAGAAAAAGATCTACAAAATTAAGTAGATCTTTTCTAATACATAGATACTTCTACAACATTAAAAGTAGCATTTTGCATTGCTTCTAAATCTTCACTACTAACATAAGTAAAAATATCAAAATCTTGACTCTGATTAGCACCTAAACTATTAGCATAAACATAATCAGTATCAATCCTACTACCATTTACATCAACCGCTTCAATTTGAATAGTAAATGATTTAACATCATCTGTCTTATTAGTGACAGTAACAGTTAATTTAGAATCAACTAATCCATAATCTCCTAAACTACCTTCAAAAGTACCAATACTAACATCAACATCCTTGCCAAGAATCTCTTCAGTATTATTACCAGCAGCATTATCTAAATCATCAGATACTTTATCTAAAGACTCAGCCCAACTACTTTGTAAAGATAATGTAATAACAACAGATAAAATTCCCAAAATTAAACCTGCTATCGCTTTACCTTTACTTGCCTTCTTAATTAAAGCAACAATAGCAAATATAACTGCAAGTATTCCTAAGAAAAAGGATGCATTATTTAAAATTGGAATAAATGATAAACAAATGCCAATGATACCTAATACTAAAGCAGCAGTAGCAAAACCACTCCTTTTTTCTTTTAAGTCTTTAAAATCTTCATCCATAATTATTTACTCCTTTCCACCACTATTATATAATAAAATAATCTTGCAGTAAATAGTTCGTGTGAATATTTTGCAGTAAATAATATCATACCTATATTAGGAGGTATGTATGAAATTA
>CALVIV010000032.1 GCA_944331935.1 uncultured Bacilli bacterium
TTTGTGTTATGATGTCTTTTTTTGGTATAAAAAAGAATGCTGAAAATTTACTCAGCACCCTTTAATGTCGAAGAACCCTTTTAACTTGGGTTTCTTAATATTAGATAATACTATAGGTGTATTAGTATTAAGTTCCCTTAATTCACCTTTTTCTTTTTTTAATAATAAATAAGGTGACAATCCCTCTTCTTTAACTTTCCTATTAAAAGAAGTTCTAGACTCTTTATATTTATTAAAATCAACTATATCATTTTTTTAACCATTTCTTGATAATATGTATAAATATTAGGAAAATATTTATTAAGATATTCTAAAAGATTAATATCATCTATATATAAGTTTCTATCAGTTAGTGCTGCATAATAATATTTAATCATTTAATCCCTCTTTTCACGAATTATAGATTATCATAATAATTACAAAAACACAAACAATAATATTACTTATATACTTTTACTTTCTTAATAGTGTTATGTTCTATAAAGTTATCACTTGTAAGATAAGTTATTAACTCACTTGGAATATTTTCTACTCCATAATAATTAATCATTTTTTCTATCGCTAGAGTCTTATTAGAATTATCTTTAAGAGCATTTTTAAAGTATTCTATTTCTTCTTCATATTTTAAAGAGAATCTAAAATAATCTTGAAATAACACTGGTAACAAAGTAACTGCATCTTTATAACCATTTTGTTCTAATATTACTCTTTCAGCTTCTAAAACATCTATAACTTCTCCTATATTTTCAGCATGATACCATGACATTCTTTTATGTTTATAACAAGTAAAGTAACATTATCATACTGTTCTTTATATTTTTCATAATCTATATTGTTATACTTATTAGTAAGAACAAATAAAACAAACAAGTTTGTTTTTACCTTGTCGTTACCTCCAAGGATTCCTACTTCATAGATAAGGTATCCCTTATTCTCCATAGGCTTAAACTCCGATAGTCGCTACCGTACTCAATAATATTTATTATCAATTTCTTATCTAAAACATTATTTAAACTAAGCTTTGTAAGTTATAGTGTAATTTTAATCCTTCTAACAATATGTTTAAACTTGCATTTATATCTCTATCATTATATGAACCACATTCTGGACAATCATATTCTCTTATACTTAAATCTTTTAAATCTTCATTTTTATAGCCACAATTACTACATATTTGACTACTTGGATAATAGGTATCTATCTTATAATAGAACTTACCTTTTAATTTACTCTTCCATTCTATTAAAGACCGTAATGTACTAACAGCAGCATCTGATAGACTTTTATTAAATGCTTTTTTCTTATCTTTAAACATATCTTTTACTAATAGACTCTCTGTTACTATAATATCATGGTCGTTCACTATCTCATTTGCAATGCCGTTTAAATAATGCTTTCTATAATTTTTAATCTTAGCATGTGCTCTTGCTATTTTCTCCTTTGTCTTTAAATAATTCTTACTTCCTTTTTCTCTTCTTGATAACTCTTTTTGTAATCTTTTTAATCTTTTTTCAAACTTCATTAAGACTTTCTTATTACTATATTTAATGCCATCACTTGTTACTACTAAATCTTTTATACCTAAGTCTATTCCTACTATATTAGTAGGTGTCACTTTTTCTATTAAGATATTTTCTTCTACAACTACACTTACATAGTATTTACCTGTATATTCTCTTGTTATAGTTGCATTTATTATTTTTCCTTCTATTCTTTCTTTATTTCTATATCCTCTTATTTTAACTCTACCTAGTTTAGGTAATTTTATAAACCTAGATAGTAAATCTACTTCTATAGTACTATATTCTTTTTCTTTATAAGCACCTCTTACACAACTAGTTCTATAAGACTGTTTATTAAATCTATTTTTAAATTTAGGATAACCTTTTCTTTTAGCATAATAATCATTAAAAGCTTTACATAAATCATCTATAGCAGAATGTAATACAGTTGAATCTACTTCTTTTAGAAATTCATTTTCTTCTTTTAATTTAGGTAAATCTTTATATAAATCATATTTAGATTTACCTTTGTTTTCTTTTAAATAATTAAGATAATGATTGTATACAAATCTTTTACATCCTAAAGTTTTGTTGATTAATATTCTTTGTTCTTCTGTTGGATATAATTTAAATTTATAAGCTTTATATATTCCCATAATCCGAACACCTCCTTTAGTAACTAAAGTGTACCACATAGAAGATATGTTTGTCAATACATATTTTCGGTTTTTAAGTATAACTTTCTTATTATACAAGAGTAACTTTTATATTAGTCTTAGATAATATATCTAGTATATTTTTATCTATATAATTATCTATTATAATAATACTCATTTTGGCTTTATCAAATATCTTTAACATTAAAGCATAAGCATCATAAATTTGCCCTTCAAAAAAGATATGATTATTTTTTTCTTTAAAACTAGAAAATGCATCTTCTAATAAATCTATTCTTTTAGAATCTTTTAATACTATGTCATTAATATATTTTTGTTCAATTAAATTTGTAGAAATATATTTTCTCATCGCTACAAAAGCATCCATTATCCTTATACTTACTTGTGTAGCGACTTTAGATTTTAGTATTGTGGCAAGCATGGCGACTCCTTGTTCTGTAAAAACTCTAGGGCATCTATATCTACCTCCACGAGTTTCTATATTTTTTTGGTCGAAAATTTCGACCAAAAACATTTTACTTTCTTCTTCTGTTAACTTCCAAGAAAATCTTTCTGGAAATTTTTCCATATTATTCTTAACTGCCTCATTTATTCTTTTTGTTTCAACATGATATAGTTTAGCCAAATCGCTATCAAGCATCACTTGTTTTCCCCTAAGCTCATAAATCATGTTTTCAATTTTAATATCTTCTTTTTCTATTAAATCATTAATAATAAAACCTCCCTCTATATCATATTATTACCTATATTACATCCTCTTGAGGTCTAAAATTTCGACCTCAAACTTCTATATGTATCTCTATTAATATAATATACAGTTACTGATTATTTTTTTTCGCAATATTAAGAAGAATTCCTACACTTAATAAACTTATTAAAAGTGAACTTCCTCCATAAGACAAGAAAGGTAAGGTAACTCCAGTTACAGGTATCAAGCCTATTACTACTGCGAGATTCATTAAGGCTTGAAATAGTATTTGAAATACAAGACCAAAAGCTAGATACTTGGCAAATAAATCATTGGACTTTAAAGCTATTTTTACACCAAAGTATAAAAGTAAGAAGAAAAGAAATGCAATTAAAAGGGCTCCTACTACTCCGAACTCTTCACAGATTATCGAAAAGATAAAGTCTGTTTGTGGTTCTGGTAAATAAAAGTGTTTCTGTCTAGAGTTTAGAAAGCCTGTACCAAGTAGTCCTCCTGGCCCTATTGCATATAAAGACTGAATTATTTGAAAGCCTGTACCTAAAGGGTCAGACCAAGGGTCTAAAAATGATGTTATTCTATCCATTCGATAAGGGGCAATGGCAATAAGTATTACAACACCAATTACACCTATAACTCCTAAGATATAGAAAAACTTCATATTAACTCCAGCAATAAAAAGTAAGGCAATAATTGAGACCATTAAAACTAAACCTGTACCTAAATCAGGTTGTAACATGATAAGTCCAAAAGCAAGACAAGCGATTCCTAATATCGGAATAACACCTTTCTTATAACTCTTTAAAAACTTATTACTATTAACTAAGTATTTACTAGTAAATATTATTAATGCTAGCTTTATAAATTCACTAGGTTGTATTCCAAATGGTCCTATTCCAAACCAACTACGACTACCATTTCTAATACTACCTATCCCTGGTATTAAAACTAAAATTAATAATAAAAAGCAAATACCTAAGATGATATTTGCCTTCTTAAAATAGATATTATAATCTATCTTACTAACTATATACATTATTATAAATCCTATTACTGTAAATAATGCTTGTTGCCTCACATAGTGAAAACTATCATGAAACTTATACTCGGCCCAAATACTTGAAGCTGAATATATCATTATAAGTCCAAATGTTACTAAGAGTATTACTGTGATTAATAAAGGCAAACCATAACCTTTCTTCTTCATCTAATCACTCTTTTCTATAACCATACTCCAAAAATAATGCCACCCATCGCAAGTAATAGACCAAAGACTACAAATAACTTAACAATGTCTGTCTCTTGCCAACCAAGTTTTTCAAAATGATGATGTAAAGGTGTCATTAAGAATAACTTTTTATGAAAGAATCTTAACCAAAATACTTGTAAGATAACTGATAATGTTTCGATTACGAATACTCCTGCTACTACAAGTAAAGTAAGTTCTCTATGAGTAAGAATAGCAACTGCACCCATAACACCACCAAGGGCAAGGGAACCAGTATCACCCATAAATACTTTAGCAGGATGGGTATTAAATACTAAGAAACCAATTAGGGAACCTACTAATACTAAACAGAATATTCCAATATCTTCAAAGCCCACCACAAAAGATATAAGGGCAAAGGCAATAAAGGCAACGGCAGATAAACTACCGGCAAGGCCATCTAGTCCATCTGTAAGATTAACAGCATTAGATGCCCCAATTAAAATAAATAATATAAAGAGTCCATATAACCAAGTAAGTTCTATATCAATACCAAGTGTTCCAACTACAAATGATGTCTGTCCGCCATTTTTCATATAAATATAGAAAAATATTGTTGAAATAATTACTTGGCCTAAAAGTTTTTGATAAGTAGTAAGTCCTTCGTTATTATGTTTTTTTAGTGATAAAAAATCATCTAAAAATCCAATAATTGCAAAGCCTAAAAAGACCACTAAAACTATCGCTATATTATCAGAATAAGGTATTTTATCTGTAATTAATAATCCTATAGTAATTAAAACAGTAGGAATAATAAAGATTAATCCTCCCATTGTAGGAGTACCTTCTTTCATTCTATGAGAGTATCCTACATAACTACTTATTCTCTGCCCTACTTTTAACTTTCTTAAAAGGGGTAAAAGTATAAGACCTAAAACGACACTAAATAAAAATCCAACCATAATTGCAAATACTGCTTTTGTAAGTAATAACATGACTTATCGCCTCTTTCTTCAAGTATTATAGCATAAGTATTTTTGTTATTCTATATATATTTTTCTATTTGACTTTCGCTTGTCATTAAATTTTATGATAAATATTTAAAATTAGACTAATTATATTTTCTTTACTAAATTATGAAATTTCTCACTTGAATTATAGTATCCTGCCATCTCTACTAGCTTAGTAGGGTCATCATCACTAGATATATTCTTTTTTATAAAATCTTCTATCTCTTTAGGTCCTGTCATACCATCTGGTAAGTAAACACTACACCATTCTTTTTCAGTTAAACCCATCGTACAGATTTTTTTACCTTCTTTAGAATAATAATTTACTAGTTCGTTAATAGATCTATCATCAATAGAGTTATGAACATTATTAGAACTATATACAATAAAAGGTCTACCTTCAGTACCAATTAAAGTAAAAGTTTTATTAATAACTGTATCAAACAATTTTAATCTAAGTATATGTGCCTTTGCTGTTAAATTTTCTTCTAAAAAACTTTTATCAAATTTATATACTTTCTCATAAATAGGATGGAGATTTATACTTGTTAATATTATTCCTTTATAAAAATCAGCATTATCAGGAGAAGGGAATACTTTATAATCATAGATATATCTATCCTCATCAAATTTATAAGCTTTTAAGGAAAATTTTGACTCATTAACATTAAAGCCAGTATAATACTTTCTTTTATTAAGTTTTATTAAGTAATTCGTATCTGCTATAATGCCACTTGTAGGTTCATTATTTTTTATAAAGTCTTGTAATCTTTTATATCTTTCTTTTTCTTGCTTTATAAGTTCAAATGTTCTATCACCAATATTTCTCTTCATATTTATCACCTTTATTTAAATATATCCTAATTTTTTCTTTAAAACAAGAAAATTAACTAACCTAACATTAATTTAACAGTACTGCCATCTTCTAATCTTGTTCCAGCATTAGGAGATTGACTTATTATCTTCTCTCCACTACCAGAGTATTCTATAGTAAAATGTTCAAGTAATTTCTTCGCTTCATCTGGAGTTTTACCTACAACATCTGCTACTTCATAATAGACTTTATCACTCCACTCCCAGTCTTTTTCTACTCCTCCAACTTGCTTTTCAATACCTAAAGCATCTATTATATCTAAAAGGATACGTCTTGCAATAGGAGTTGTTGTATAACTTGAAAGTAAGGCTGTATCTTTAGGATTATCTATAGCAATATATAGTACTGCTTCTGGGTCATTAGAGGGAACTATACCAACAAAGGACATTATGTAGTTGTTAGCAAGATAGGCTCCATTAACAGCTTTTTGAGCCGTACCTGTCTTACCACCTATTCTATAGCCATCAATATAAGCAGATTTACCACCACCTAAGGCAACTACTGTTTCTAGGGCATATCTCATAATCTTACTTGTATCTTCACTTATTACTCTTCTAATTTCTGTTTTACTATTATGTTCCATAACATTACCAGTTTCTGGCTCTAATATATTTTTTAAAACATAAGGCTTTAGTAAAATACCACCATTAATAACGGCTGATATCGCTCTTACTTGTTGAATGGGCGTAACACTAATTCCTTGACCAAAGGCAGTCGTGGCAAGTTCAATGTTACCTACTTTATCAAGAGGAAAGATAATACCTTCTCCTTCTCCATTAAGGTCTATTCCTGTCTTAGAACCAAAACCAAATAAGTCTAAGTAGTGAAATAATCTCTCTTTTCCAAGTAGTTGTCCCATTTTAACGAATCCTGGGTTACAGCTGTTCTGAAGTACCTGCAAAAATGTTTGATGACCATGGCCTCCTGCTTTCCAACATTTAATCCTAGCAGTATCTACTTGAACTGAACCGGTATCTGTAAATTCGTCTTTAAATAAATCTACAACTTTTTCTTCTACTGCCGCTGCTGTTGTTACTATCTTTTGGGTAGAACCTGGTTCATATGTAGCCCATATAGGTAAATTTCGTGATAACTCTTCAGTACTATATTTCTCGTAATTATTAGGATCAAAGTTTGGCCTAGAACTCATCGCTAGTATCTCTCCTGTATTAGGGTCCATTACTACTGCAAGAGCCATATCAGGATTAAACATATCAACAACATTATCAAGTTCTCTTTCAACGGACTTTTGAATATTGATATCAATAGTAAGTTGTAAATCCATACCATCTTGAGGTTCTATATATAAATCAGTAAGTTCTAGTTTATTACCTTTAGCATCACTAAAATATTTAATTGCTCCATTTTCTCCAGTTAGATAATCATCATACTGTAACTCTATACCAGATAGTCCTTGATTATCTATTCCTACATAACCTAAGACATGGGATAACATCGTATCATAGGGATAATATCTTTTAGACTCTTTAACTAAATAAACTCCATCAAAATTTAATGCTTCTATTTTATCGGCTACTTCATATGATAATCTTCTTCCTTCAGGATGAACTCTTTCTATAGATGTTTCTTTATAAACATGTTCTTTCATCTCGTCAAAACTAACTCCTAAAATTTCGGCTAGTTTTTCTGTTACTTCTTTTTTATTCTTAATCTGATTTGGTATTAAAACTAAAGAGGTTGTTGTTATGTTATCGGCAAGAACTACTCCATTTCGATCAAGTATCCTTCCTCTTGAGGCTTCAATAGGAAGATTTCTACTCCAAAGGTCACTAGCAAGTGATGATAGTCTCTTATAATCTACTACTTGAACAAAAAAGACTCTTAAGACAATTATTAATAGGATACTACTAAATATTAAAAGAATTATTTTCATTCTTTTATCTATTCCTCTAGTAAACATATACCTCACTACCTTTCCAGTAGTAAGTTTATGATTTAAATTATTATTTATTATTAAAGACTGTTAAATACTAAATACTAAAATATTATAAGCCTTTTTAATTTTTAACTGGTACAACGACTTCACTAATCACTTTAATAGCATTTATTGTATCAACAAACTCTATTTCTTTTGCATAATTATAATTACTTTGATAACTATTCCATAAAGCTTTTAATCTTGAATCATTACTAATTAATTCTATATATTTACTAGCATTATCTATATAATCTAACGTTTGTCTATTCTTAGATGTATTAATAATTGCTTTTCGTAGAGTCTCTTTATTAATATAATTCCACTTTAAATTAACAAACATATATAAATCATAGTAATCTTTCATCCTAGTATTATCGATATTTCTACTAATTATTGACTCAAACTTTTCAGCAATAATTGTTTCATAATTATAAGTCATAATATTAATAGTTTCATTATCAAATAAGGTACTATATTTAAACTTTACTTCTTTATAAGTAATAACATCTCCAGTAGTTATATCAATCATTAAATTAGTTTTTAAGCCATCAAATTCTGCTTTTAAATTAACTTCAAATCCTGAATATAATTCTTCTTCTCTAATATCTTTAATGTTTTCTATTTCCATATTAATATTATCTTCTAAATCTATACTAATAATCTCATTAATAACTTTTGTAATAGTTTCTCTATTTAGTGGCAAAACTTTTACAGTAGTATCTAAATCCATAGTACTTCTTAAATTAACACCAAAGATAGATGATAATAAAAGTCCACCTTTAATAATAAATTTATCTTTATACTTAGAAATTGATATTCTTTTTAATAAAGCCTCAAACATAAAACTTTGAATTAAATATTTATTAGGTATATTAGTTTTCTTAGATAAATTAGATGCTTTTGCTTTTAGACTATCTCTGTTCTTAATCATTTAAGCACCTCAAAAGTATCTCTTACTTTATTATAAATATTCATCATTTTAGCATATTCATATAGTTTCAAAGTGTTTTTCTTTTTACTATAAAAATATTCTCTAATAGCTTTATTAAAAATCTCAGCATCTATTTTCTTTTTATTTTTAATAATATCACAAATAGTTTTATCTAAATCGTAAACTCTAATAATATTTCCTGAATTAAGTTTATAATCAATGACCCCTAATCTAAGTAATTCTCTTTTCGTATAAAATAAATTAACATTATCTTCTTTTTGTAATGAACCATTGTAACCATTATTAATAGTAATATCATATTTTATTGGAATTCTATTAGAAAAACCATGTAGATATAAAGCAGTTGTATTTGAATAAATAGCATTCTTACTTTTGCTCTGTAAAATTACAAATTCATCAAATAATTCATTTTTCTTAATATATACTCCACGACTTACTCTTTCTATTTTGTCATCTTTAGTAAGTCTAGTTAAATAAAGCCTAGGAATATTATTATTAGTAACATCTTTAGTAGTTAAATAACCATTTTTAAACAATTTTAAAATTCTTTTTTCATATTCCATATTTTATCGTTTCCTTTCACGATTAAATTATAACATATTTAATCGCATTTGGAAATGTTTTTTTAATTTTTATACTATTTGTTTAATCTTATCATAGTCTTTAGTTAACTCTTCTCTTAACTTAATTTTTTTACTTGCACTTTCATACTCAGTAATCCAATCTTCATATAATTCTAGTTCCCTTAAAATCTCTAATAGAATATATTCTTTTACCTCACTATCATAATGTATATAGTTTTTTTGATAATATTTAATACCATCATCTACTTCAAAAGAAGAAAAATATAATCTAACAACTGCTTCTACATAAAGGTTATTATCTTCTTCTAAATAGAACATATCATATAGATAAATTCATTAGAGTTGTCCATAAAATATAAATTAGCAATTTCAAAATTATAAATATACCATATACAATATAATTTTATTATTTAAGATGTTTTAATCTCATGTTTTATTATAATTAATAACTCTATGATTATTAGCAACATTGAATTTAATGTTAACCTTTCTATTGTTAAAATCATCTTTAAACTCATTATCTAACAAGAATGTAATAGCATATCTTTTCTCTTCTATTAATAAATCATCTATATCAATAAAGAAAGCATCATTTTCTTCGCTATTTCTAACATTTCCTCTATAATCACTTGTAACAAATACATTCATGTCATAAATTCTATCAGGATATTCAATAACAACATTACCAACTTCTTCTAAATTATTAACTTCTATTCCTGTTTCTTCTCTTACTTCTCTAATCGCTGCTTCCATACTTGTTTCGCCATCTTCTATTTTACCTCCAGGAATATCAATATATCCTATATTTTCTTTCTTATATTTTATACATAGAACTTTTCCATCTACAATTACAAATGACCTTACAGCATTTCTTACTTTTTTCACATTTAAGCATCTTCTTTCTAATATGATTTTAATTAATTATATCATACGTATAAAATAACATTGAAATGAATTTAATTTAAGTAAATATTCTTGTCGCTTTTATTCTCATTTTTTATTTTTTTTACGTTCTTTTGCAACAATTTATGAAAATTATATAATCACACTATGAATTAGCATAAACGATAAAACTAAAATATCTATATTTCAAGATATTTTAAGCATATTTCTTTTTCTTTAATATTTTATATATTTCATAAACAATTACTAAACTAAAACAAGAAAGTCCTAATAAGAATACCATTACATAAGTAAGATTATCTTTTAGAAGTATTAATGTAATTAAACTACTTATTATTAACTGGCCTACTTTTCTTGTAAAGTTTAATTTATTCATTATAATTTTGTGATCGCTAGGATTAGTATTATCAAGTAATAACTCTTTAATATAATTATCAAATGGATCTCTTATAGCAAGAAATACACAAAAGCCTATACTCATTAAAATAATACCAAATATTTTAAGAGGAATAAAGTTTCCTATTAAGATAAGAGTAAATGATATGAGTAAACTATAACCTATAATAGATAAGATTTTACTTTTATATTTTTCATAGATTTTAATAAAGAAGTAATTAGCAAGTACTCTAGTAATTCGTGAGGCACTAACTATTACGGTTAAAATAATAGAGACATTTTCAAGAGTTAAGAAACTAGTTAATTTATATTGAATAAACAGTTTACTATTATTCTGACCTAAATTAATAATTGAATAGCATACTGCAAAAAGAAGTAAGATTAAGAAAATGAGATGAGTTATTTTAACTTTTCTTTTATCTTTCTTTACCTTCTTTTCTTTAGGAGTTTTAACTTCATATAGAAAATTTACTAAGAAAAATACTTATAAGACAGAAAGTTAGGCAACCTATCATAGGTATATAGGGATTTAAATTAAAAAGAAATCCTGAAATGAAAGCTGTAAACATTGTAACAACTGCATAAATTAAAGTATATTTATTTTGAATTTCTAGAAATCTATCTTCTTCTTTTAGAAAAGCTAGATTCTTTCTGAGTATAACTGTATCCATATACTTAAAATAAGCATAGGCTTCATATAGAATTGAACCCATCAAAATAGTAAAATAATTATTACCAACAGTTATAAGAAAGGCTCCTAGAAAAAGAACTGTAACCCCTATTCTTACAGAATTTAAAGCTCCTATTTTATTGATTATTTTCATAACTAAAGGATTTAAAAGAAGCATTACCAAAGTACTAATTGTAGTAAGAGAGCTTATCTCTAAGGCACTTAAGTGTTTTACTTCTGTTAAAAATAATGTATTAATTGCAATATAGAAGATTAAATCTCCTGAAAGTCCTGCAAATAAAGGATAGATTTTATTACTTAAGACTATCCTTTTCTTATTTACTACCATAATGCTACTCCTCCACTTCCAAATGTTTTTTTATCGCTTTAAATATTTCTACTACTAAAATAGGTGAAAGTGATAATAATATAACTATTAACCATTCACTTCCTGTTAGAACACTAAGGGAGAAAAACTCTCTTATAGGTGTTATAAATAGAACTATTAAAAGGAAAGCGATGGAACCTAACATGGCAAGATATAACATTTTATTCCTTGGATAATCTTTACTAAATAGAGATGTTTCACTAGAACTTTGATTTAGAGCATGGAAAATTTGCGATAGGCATAAAACAGTAAAGGCCATAGTCATACCAACATTAAAACTATCTTTTGTTCCTATAAAGTAAGCGATTAGTGTGATGATAGCAAGATAAATGCCATAAAAACCTATTCTAAAGACAAGACCTTTTTCAAATAAACTTCCTTGTTTTACGGGTTTATGTTTCATAATATTAGGACTTGCTGGATCTATTCCAAGAGCAAGAGATGGTAAGGTATCAGTTACAAGATTAATAAATAAGATATGAACAGCTAGTAAAGGGCTAGAAAGATTAAATAGCATTGTAACAAAAATAGTTAAGACTTCGGCAATATTACCTGCTAATAAGTACTGAATAACTTTTTGAATATTACGATATACTCTTCTACCTTCTTTAACGGCCTCTTCTATTGTTGTAAAGTTATCATCTAATAAAATCATGGCAGCGGCATCTTTGGCAACATCAGTACCAGTTATACCCATAGCAACACCAATATCAGCTTTTTTAAGAGCAGGTGCATCATTAACACCATCTCCTGTCATCGCTACTATTTCTTTATTCTTCTTTAGAGCATTAACAATTCTAAGTTTATCTTTAGGAGTTACTCTTGCAAAGACTGAGATATTTTTAATAGTATTACGAAGTTTTAAATCACTCATTTTACTAAGTTCTTCTCCGTCAATAACTAAATCACCTTTTTTATAAATTCCTAGGTCTTTAGCAATAGATGTTGCTGTTAATTTATGATCTCCTGTAATCATAATTATTTTAATACCTGCTTCCTTACAAGTATTAATAGCATGTTTTACTTCCTCTCTTGGAGGGTCAATTATACCCATAATACCAATAAAAGTTAAATCTTCTTCTATCTTTTCTCCTTCATGAGGAAGAGATGGGATGTTTTTACTAGCAAAACCTAATAGTCTTAAACCTTTACTAGATAAAGTGATACAGTAATCTTTTACTAATTCTTTATCTTTTTTAGTAAGTTTAATTTTTTTATCATCTACTATAGCATAACTACAGACATCAATTAATTCTTCAGGAGCTCCTTTACTATAAAGAAGATAACCTTTTTTATCTTTAATTACGACACTCATTCTCTTTCTAATAGAGTCAAAGGGCTCTTGATATAAGACTTTATTACTTTTTATCTTTTTAATATCATAACCAAGCTCTTTAGCATAACTTAATAAACATCCTTCTGTAGGGTCTCCTATTACTTTATCTTTATCAAGATAAGCATTATTACATAAACATGCACAATTTATTAATTCATCACTATAATTATTATCTTTACTTTTATTAATAATATCACTGTATAAAACACACTTAGTAACAGTCATCTTATTTAAAGTAAGAGTTCCTGTTTTATCAGAACAAATAACAGTGGCACTACCTAAGGCTTCAACAGCAGGAAGCTTCTTTACTAAAGCATTTTTCTTAGCCATACGAGATACTCCTAAAGCCATGACAATGGTTGCAGTAGCAGGAAGACCTTCTGGTATTACAGATATAGCAAGAGATATAGCGACCATTAAAACAGAGATAAAGTCTCTACCATATAATAGTCCTATAATAAATATTAATATAGCAACTAAAACCCCAATAATACTTAAAATCTCCCCTACTTTATTAAGCTTTCTTTTTAATGGGGTATCAATACTATTAGTATCTTCTAACATTGTAGCAATAGAACCTACTTCTGTATCTTTGGAAGTTGCTGTTACTACTCCTAAAGCTGTCCCATAGGAAATAATAGTGGAAGAATAAACCATATTAGTCCTATCTGCAAGTGTTGTACTCTCATCTAAAATACCATTAGCATCCTTCTCTACAGGTACACTTTCTCCTGTTAGAGATGACTCATCTACTTTTAGACCATTTTCTTCTATTAATCTCATGTCAGCTGGGACAATATTACCATCTTCTAAGTAGACAATATCCCCTACGACAACATTTTTAGTTAAGATGTTTTTCTTCTTACCACCTCTTATAACAGTAGTATAATGAGCATTCATATTTCTTAAGGCATCTATGGCATCAAGGGCCTTTTTCTCTTGTATTATACTTATTATTGCATTGATAAATATTATTACTAGTATAACTACTCCTTCAGCATATTCTCCTAAAACAAAAGAAAGTATAGAAGCCAGTAAAAGTATTAAAATCATTTTATCTTTAAGCTGTTCTACAATCATTTCTAAGATAGTCTTTTGTTTTGTTCTTTCTATTTCATTTAATCCATGTTTTTCTAATCTAATAGAAGCTTCTTCATCAGTTAAACCATCAGTACTGCTATTTAATTCTTTTATTACATCAACACTACTCTTAGTATAAGCATCTTTCAACTTAATCTCTCCTATTCTTATAGTTATTGTACCAAAATAGAAAAGAAATTACCATCTATTTAGTAACTTCTATTATCTTATTTAACACATTTTTATATTTATTATTATGTATTTACTTTAGGATATTTATGTATAATTGTTGAAATTAATTTAACTAAACCAACAATTATCAGGAACGGTATAACTATGGTATAGAAAATAATTGTTGAAATTACTCCTAATATTAAAAATATAATATCTCTTAGTCTTTGTCTCATTATCTATCACCTAACTAAATCATAACATAATATTAAAACTTATTTCCTTACAATTTTGTTAGAAAAGAAAAAAGCACTGCCTAAACAATGCTTAAATTCTTTTAATTATGAAGTCTTCTATAGGTTAGAGCTACTCCTGTAAAACCTACAATAGTTAAACTTAAGAATAGTAAAACACCATCACTAGTCTCTGGATTTTCTACATTTTCAGTAGTTGTTCCTTCTTCTATAGTAGTTGTATCTTCACCAGGCATTACTGGTATTTCTTCAGGATCTTTAGCTTTTACAGTATATGCATAAGGGAATTCTCTTAAACCTATATTAGCAGTTACAGACTCATAAGTATTATTAGTATTTTCAATAATTTCATATGTAGTAGTATCACTATCAGCTTTAGAAATTGTAAGATTATCTAAGATATCTGCTTCTGAATAAACATTAGCATTTTCATGTAATCTAATCTGTTGACTGCCAATATTATCACCAGAATTTCCATAAATAACTATATTACCAAAGACATTAAGGAATCCTGTTCCTTGATAGTTAGCAGCTCTATCTCTAATTTCAAAGCTACCTCCATCATTAATATTAAGGTTACCATTATTAATAATAACACTTTCAACACCTGATGGAATTACTAAAGTACCATTAACATTTAAAATTGATGAATCACTAATAGTAAAATTAACTGGTGCTTTCATATCTCCTACTTCAACTTGAGTAATAAATTGCTTTCCCTCATTTAAAGTTACATTACTATTACCAACTGGAGCATTAACAGTAATATTAACAACTCCATCAGTATATTGGAAAGTTACTTCTCCACTATTGATAGTAAAGCGTCCATCATCACCAAACCATACTTCACTATTATAAGACAATGAATCTTCTGCTGTTAAAGTTAAAGGATTACCACCTAATAGGTTACCCATTTCAGTTGCAAGATCGTAATCAGCAGCATTAACATTAACGACACCTAAAGCCATTACCATAATAAATGCAAATGATAAAGTTAGTATACCATTTCTAAATTTTTTCATTACTTCTTTTCCTCCTTCCTATTATAAGGATAGCAAATAATTAGAAAAAAGTAAACATCAAAAAAGCACTAGATAGTAAATTAAACTAGTGCTTTTTACATTTTAATTATGAAGTCTTCTGTAAGTTAAAGCAATACCTGCAAAACCTACAACTGTCAAGCCTAAGAATAGTAATACTCCATCACTAGTGTTAGGATTTTCAACTTCTTCTACTGCTTCTCCTTCTGTTGCTTTTACAACATTAACTTGCCAGTTGTATTCACCACTATCATATGTTGCATATATTGTTGCAGTTCCAGCTTTTTTAGCAGTAAGTACTCCATCACTTGATACAGATACAATACTATCATCACTACTTCTAAATGTTACTGTAGGAGCATTAACAATAGTTGCACCTTTATCACCAAAGTAATAGTTTAATTGATATGTTCCATTAACTTCTAAATTTATGTTTCCATCATCAGAATTTAAAATATAGTTTGTTAATTGCATTAATGGACTATCTGCTTCAACTACAATTGGTTTGTTAGCACCACTTTCTTCAGCTTCTTTTGTACTTCTAGTATATACTTCAGTAGTTGTTCCTTCTTTAGCAATTATTTTATAATTATATGCTGTTGCACTGGTTCTAGCAGTTCCATCATCATTATATTGAGAACCAATAATTACATCACCTTTGCTATTACCAGTAACATCAGTAAAATCACAGTTTTCTACTACTAATGATTTAATACTAGCAGGTGTATTAGAATGCCCTTCTTTATAATATGGTACATCAGTATTAATATCGTCAAAGCCACCTCTTTGGGTAACTTTAATTGGAGCATTACCTCCAGAATGACCTGCAAATGTAGAATTCTTAATAGTTATTTCCGCATCTTGTACTCCTATTAAATTTACATCTAAAGCATAATCTCCTGTACACCATGTTTGAGTAGTAGTTGCTAAATCATTAAATTTAACATTATCTACAAGTAAATTTTTAATATTAGTCAAATATAGTCCTTTATTTACATAATTTCTAATCGTTGAATTAGTTACAGATAAAGTTAGCTCATTTGGCTTGTTTACTTGCTCTTGTGAATTAATAGCCATACCTAAGGTACCATTACCATCCATAATTAAGTTCATTACCTTTAGACTACTATTTTCTGCTGCTGTAGCATCTAAATTAAAACTATAATTTACAGTAAAGTTACCTCCATCAATTGTATAACTTGCTCCTGCTGGGATATTAATAGTTTTAGGGCTACCTATTTCATCACTAGTAAGCTTAAAAGTAGCTTCCGCACTTCCTACCGCTTTAATTGCATCTTCAAGGCTATCATATTCTTGCTCATTAACAGTTGTTTTTGCATTAACATTAGGCATTACTACAAAAAAACCAATTAAGAAAGCAAGAACAAAGTTCATTTTTCTTTTCATATTTCCTCCTCATTTTTAAAATAAGATTACCTCTTATCTTGATTTAAGTATACTAGATATTCTTCTAACCGTCAATTAAATTTCCAACTATTTAAAACTCTTTACATATAATAAAGAAGTATTACTTAAGAGCAATACTTCTTCTTATTAATTATG
>CALVIV010000033.1 GCA_944331935.1 uncultured Bacilli bacterium
ATAGCTACTTTATAATAGGACATTTTGTTTTGTAAATACTTATGAAAAAAGCGGACATTTTGTTTTATTAATCACATAAAATGCAAGAAATATTAAAAGTTTTGCAATATTTATCACAAAACTTTATTCTGCAAAGACATTTTCTATAGTTAGAGTCTTATTATCATAACTTTTAATTACACCTATAAGAGAGATAGGGGCATTTTTATTTAGTTTTTTTATGTTTTTAGATAAGAGATTTGCTTTTACAGTTAAATCATATTTACCATCGATATCATCAGTAAATTTTAAAGTAACTGTATTATTCTTATTATTTTTACTAGAAATAGTTCCTGTTAATCTAATAAATTCTCCTATATGGTTATTATTATCATTAATGATGGAGTAAGCAAGTTCTCTTATAGTAAAGGTTTCAGGATTAGTATTATACTTTATACCCCAAGAACCTATAACAGTATCACGTCTACCTACTTTTTGATTATATTTTATTACTTTATAACCAAGTCCATAATACTCTTTAGTACCTCCATCATTATAGACTTTAGTTCTAATAGCAAGGAAAGGACCAATATGAGCTTTAGATACTAATAAAATATCTGTAGTTACTAATACTCCTATTACGATTATTACTATCATAACAATAGTAGATATTTTCTTTATCTTTTTCTCTTCTTCTACTGGTATTCCTTCTAATTTTTCTTCTGTTTGCATAATTTCACCCCTAACTGTTTATCTTTTCTAAAAACTCCTCTTCTGTCCATATTGGTATATTTAACTCTTTCGCTTTATCATATTTACTACCAGGATTATCTCCTACAATAACTGCATATGTTTTCTTAGATACAGAGCCTACTGTCTTTCCTCCAGCATTTTCTATTAAAGCTTTCGCTTCATCCCTTGTTAATTTAGTAAGGGTTCCTGTTAAGACAAAGCTTTTATCAAGAAAGTCTTCATTAAGTTTTAACTCTTCACCAATGTATTCCATATTAAGGCCTAGTTCTTTTAATTCTTCTATTATCTTTAGATTATCCTCATTACTAAAATAATCTACAATATTTTTGGCAATAATAGGACCAATATCTGGAATCTCTACTAATTCGTCATAAGTTGCCTTACTTAAATTATCCATGTTTTTATAAGTTTTAGCAAGTATTTTAGCTTTTTCTTTACCTACATTTTTAATACCTAAACCGAATAATAGGCGTTCTAGAGAATTAGATTTACTGACTTCAATAGCATTTAATAGATTAGTAACAGATTTTTCACCATAGCCTTCTAGTTTTGTTAAGTCATCTTTTTTAGATGATAATCTATAAATATCAGGGATAGTGCTTATGAACTTAAAGTTATATAAGTCTTCCATTAATCTATCTCCTAGGCCATCTACATTCATGGCAGGACGAGAGACAAAGTGAATAAAGCTTTCGATGTGTCTTGCTGGGCAATTAGGATTAGGACAGTAATAGTCTACTTCTCCTTCTTTTTTTATTAGTTTTGCATCACAGATAGGACAGTTAGTAATCATTTTAAATGGTATCTCTTTACCAGTTCTTCTTTCAATTTTCGCTTCTACTACTTCTGGGATAACATCTCCTGCTTTTCTAATAGAGACAGTATCATGTATCATTAAGCCTTTTTTTATTACATAATCTTCATTATGAAGAGTCGCTCTACTTATAGTAGAACCCATTAATTGAACGGGGTCTAAGATAGCATTAGGTGTTATTTTACCAGTTCTTCCTACAGTAAATAATATATCATTTAGTTTAGTTAATACTTCTTCGGCAGGGAATTTATAGGCAATTGCCCATCTAGGAGTTCTTGCGGTAAAGCCTAAAGTTTGTTGGTCTTTAAGATTATCTACTTTTATAACAACACCATCAATATCATATGGTAGGTCTTTTCTTATTTCCCCTTTCTCATGAATATAAGCCATTACTTCATTTATATTTTTAACTATTCTGTTATTAGGGTTAGTCTTAAAGCCTAAACTCTTCATAAACTCTAAAGCTTCATGATGAGTTTTAATTCCAAAGTCTTCTGGATTTGGTAAATGGTATAAAAAGGCATCTAAATTACGTTTTGCGGCTACTTTGGAGTCTAGCTGTCTAATAGAACCTGCCGCAGCATTTCTTGGATTTTGAAGGGGTTTCTCACCTTTAGAGATACGTTCTTTATTAATCTTTTCTAGAGTTTTTTTACTCATATAGATTTCTCCTCTTACTTCAATATCAAGAGGTTGTTTTAACTTTAAAGGTATACTTTTAATAGTCTTAACATTATGAGTAATATCTTCTCCTACAACACCATTACCTCTAGTAGCGCCTTGTACTAATATTCCTTTTTCATATTTTAAGGAAACAGATAGTCCATCTATTTTAAGTTCACATACATAATTAGAATGAACACCACTGTTTTCAATTCTTTGTAAAAAATCTACAATTTCATCTTCATTAAAGACATCTCCTAAAGATAACATAGGAATAGTATGCTCTACTTTTTTAAACTCATCTATTACTTCTCCTCCTACTTTTTTAGTAGGGGAAGTATCAAGTACCCACTCTGGATGTAGTTTTTCAATAGTTTCAAGTTCTCTATAGTAAGCATCATACTCTTGGTCTGTTATCTTAGGGTCATCTAAAACATAGTAGTCATAAGAAGCATCGTTTAATATTTTTATTAGGTAGTTCATTCTTTCCTTTGTAATGTTATTTTCCATAGGATTTCCTTCTTTCTATAAGTTTATCCACAAGTGTTGTGGATAAAGTCCGGCACTAGTTAATTCTCTTAAAGCTTTTTCCACAGTTTCTTTATCTTCTTTATAAGTCATACCATACCAAGTAGAAGTTGTATTTATAACATCTATAGTTTTAATATTTTTCTTAAGACAAGTATCTAAGATATCAGGTATCTGAAATTCAAAACTATCAAGATTTTTCTGATGAAGTGATAAGAATAAATATAGTTCGTCACTTAAGATATCAAATAAGTCAGGTGAGAATAATAAAAGGTTCATACATACTAGAGTATCTTCATCTATTTCTTTTCCATTACTACTATAAAGAGGTGAAGCGATTATCTTGTCTTTTTTCTTTATGACATTACATTCTGTTATTTTAGATAGTTTATTATTACCTACTTCCATAACCCCTCTTTTAGCGGCTCCATTAGGAGTTAAGGTATTACCTACTTTATAACCTACAACACCATAATGATTATAGATGATATCATCTAAGTATTCACTGGCTTTTAAAAAAGCATCTTTACCATAGTAATCATCAGCATTTATGACGGCGAATGGTTCTTTAATTTTATCTTTGGCACAAAGGATAGCATAGGCAGTACCTAAAGGTTTAGTTCTTTTCTTTAATAAAGGTTTAAATCTAGTAGGAATATAATCATCATTTTGAAAAGCATATTCTACTTTAATATAAGGTTCTACTCTTTTACCAATAGTTTCTCTAAAACTCTCATAGAAGTCTTCTTTAACTATAAAAACAACTTTAGTAAAGCCAGCTTCAATAGCATCATAGATTGAATAATCTATTATGAACTCTCCATTAGGTCCAACTGGTTCTATTTGTTTTAAACCTCCAAATCTACTTCCCATACCTGCTGCCATAATTAATAATGTTTTATCTTTTTTCATCTTTACCTCCATATAAATTATTACTATATATTCCATCTTTAATCATATTATTTATAGCATTTACTACTAACTCTTTATCTTCTTTATATGTTACTCCATACCAGTTAGCATGAGTTTCTATAACATCTACTATAACTCTATTTTCTTTTAATAATTCATTTAAAACTATTGGTATTAAAAACTCACAACTATCTAGATTATCTTTATTATCTTCTAAAAAGATAGGTAGCTTTTCATCTAAGATGTTAAAAAGACTTGGAGTAAAGAGTAACATGTTCATAGAACAGATAGTATCTTTTTCTACTTCAAAAGGATTACTACCATCTAGAGGTGATACTTTTACTAAATTACCATCTAACTCTGTACTACTTTCTATTATTGTAATTAGTTCATTATTATCATTTACCTTACAGACACCTCGTTTAGCGGCACCATTAGAAGTTAAGGTATTACCAAGACGATAAGCGATTAAGCCATAATGATTATCTTTAATATTAGATAGATAATCACTAGCTTTCAAATAGGAATCTCTTCCATAAAAGTCATCTGAATTAATGATAGCGAATGGTTCATTAATTTTATCTTTGGCACAAAGTATGGCATGAGCAGTACCAAGAGGTTTCTTTCTTGTCTTTAGTAGTTCTTGATACTCTTTAGGTATATTATCATTATTCTGAAAAACATACTCTACTTTTATATGTGGTTCTATTCTTTTGCCAATAGTCTCTTTAAATATATCATAGTTTTCTTCTTTTATGATAAAGACGACCTTATTAAAGCCTGCCTTAATGGCATCATAGATAGAATAATCTATAATAAACTCGCCATTAGGTCCCACTGGTTCTATTTGTTTTAATCCTCCAAATCTACTACCCATACCGGCAGCCATGATTAGTAATGTTTTATCTTTCATATGTCCTCCTAGTATTATTTTTCTTTTAAAAATCTTTTTAATAAAAAGGTTAAGAAATAGGGAAATGTATAAAATTTACCATTATAACCGATATTTTTATTACATAGTTTTATCCCATATTTTATATCTTTATATTTATCACTTTCTATTAATTTATTAAGTGATAAAGTCTCATTGTCATTTGCTTTCACTTCTATAGGTATAAGAGAGTCTTTATCTCTAATAAAGAAGTCCATTTCGATTGTTCCTTTTTCGTTTTTATAAAAGTATAGAGAATAACCTTCTTTAACTAACATTTCTCCTACTATATTTTCATAAAGGGCTCCTTTATAGGTATTAAAGTTTTTATTAACTCTTAAATCTTCACCTGCTTCATCATCTAGGGATGCAACTAAAAGACCTGTATCTTTAAAATATAGTCTATAATTATCAGGATTATAATTACCTTTTAGGGGTAGGAAAGGCTGTTCCATACAATAACTTATATTTATAATACCGGCATTAGATAACCAATCTATAACACCAACATATTCTCTATTTCTAGCATTATGTTCTATTTTAGATATTTGGAATTTCTTATTTTCATTTCCTAAAAAGACGGGTATTTTTCTATAAACATTTAAAATCTTTCCTTTATCTAATCCACCAGCATATTTAGTAATATCTTCTTCATAATCTAAAAGTATTTGACGTTGCATATTTAAAATACCAGAATAATTCTTTTGTTCAACAAATCTACTTACAATAGCAGGCATTCCTCCTACTATCATATACTCTTTAAAGTTTTCTAACATAACACTATACATTACTTTGGGTAGAGGTTTACAGTTTAGCATATAAGAATACATTTCTTCTATTTGATTTTCTTTATATCCCTTAGCCCATAAAAACTCTTCAAAGTCCATAGAATACATTTCATAGTCTTGTTTATTACCAACACTATTAGATTCTATTTCTTGATAGTTAATACCCATTAGTGAACCTGAACAAATAACATCATATCTTTTATCAATATTAAATGATTTTAACGAAGTAGTTGCATTAATACAGTCTTGTATCTCATCAAAAAATATTAAGGTTTTTCCAGGGACAAAGTTAAAGTTAGGATTAATTAAAGATATATTTCTTATTATGGTATCTACATCAAAACCATCATCAAAGATATTTTTATATTGTTTTTGTAAAACAAAATTAATCTCAACTACATTTTCATAATTATTTTTACCAAAGTTTTCTATTGATTCGGTTTTTCCTATTTGTCTTGCTCCTTTAACAATTAAAGGGAGTCTATTCTTATCATTTTTCCAGTCTATTAAATATTTATCAATTTTTCTTGTTAATCTTGGCATTCTATCACCCTCTATATAGATTATATCACAAAATTCCTGTGTTTTTATATGCTTTTTTCACAAAACTCCGGAACCTTTCAGCTTATTTTTCACATTTTTCCATATTTCTTTATACTTTAGTTAAACTCTTATGGTTTTTCATAAGTTTCTTAACTCCATATGGATGTTTAAAAGCAACTGATACTAGAGAATTAGTAACATCTACTACTTTACCTGCTCCAAAGTGTTCATGAACTACATAATCTCCAACTTGATAGTCAACATCTTCATCTCTAATAACATCTTCTTTATTAATATGTTTAACTTCCTCATTCTTTTTAGTATTACTATCGATTAGACTCTCATCTATTTCACTTATAAATCTACTTGGAGGATTAATACTATCTTCTCCAAATAATACTCTTCTTCTAGCATTTAAAAGATATAGTTTTTCTTTCGCTCTAGTTATAGCGACATAACACAGTCTTCTTTCCTCTTCTGTTTCACTTGCACTCATTAAACAGTTGCGATGAGGGAATATTCCTTCTTCTAGTCCTAGAACAAAGACTATATCATATTCTAGTCCTTTAACAGAGTGGATAGTCATTAGACTTACTTTATGACGAGAGTCTTTATATTCATCTTTATCATTAACTAGACTTACTTCATATAAGAAGTCTTCTAATGATACTAATCCCATTCTTTCTTCAAATGCTTTAGTAATAGATTTAAACTCTTCAAGGTTTTCTAATCTTACTTCACTTTCAATACTCTTTTCACTTTCTAGTTCAGCTTTCATACCAGTAGAGTCTAGAACTTTATCAATTAACTCTGTTAAGGTGACACTTTCTGCTACTTTTTGTAAAGAGATAATCAAGTCTTTAAACTTCTCTTCTTTACCTCCATCTATCGCTTCAAATAGGCTTATGCCTTCTTTATCGGCTTTTTCGGTTAAGTGTTCTATTGTTCTTAGTCCTATTCCTCTTTTAGGAGTATTAATAACTCTTAAAAAACTGACATCATCTTTAGGATTAAAGATTAGTTTAAGATAGGCAAGTAAGTCTTTAATCTCTTTTCTTTGATAGAAACTAAAACCTCCGACAATACGGTAAGGAATATTATCTTTTAATAGTTCTTCTTCAATAACACGAGACTGAGCATTGGTTCTATATAGTATGGCAATATCACTAGCATCTTTGCCACTATCTAAAAGTTTTTTTATCTCCATTGCAGCATAGTGACTCTCATCTTTTTCATCATAGGCTCTATAATAGGTTATCTTATCGCCAACACCCTTAGTAGACCATAGATTTTTCTCTTTTCTTTTTTCATTATTTTTAATAACACAGTTAGCAGCATCTAGAATGGTCTTAGTAGAACGATAATTTTGTTCTAGTTTAATACTCAAGGCATTAGGATAATCTTTTTCAAAGTTTAAGATATTTTTATAATTTGCACCACGGAACCCATATATCGCTTGGTCAGCATCTCCTACTACACAAATATTTTTGTATTTAGCACTTATCATTTTAGATAAGATATACTGAGCTTCATTAGTATCTTGATACTCATCTATCAATATGTATTTATAACGTTCTTGATATCTTTGTAAAACTTCAGGATGTTTTCTAAAAAGAGTTATAGGTAGAAGTAATAAATCATCAAAGTCCATGGCATTGTTCTTCTTTAATTTATCTTCATATTTATAATAGACTTCACTTACAACATTTTCATAGTCACTTGCAATATATCTTTCATAGTCTTTTGGAGAGACAAGCTCATTTTTACAATTACTTATTTTATTTCTAATGGCTTTAGGATTATAGATTTTAGGGTCATAGTTTAGACTCTTTAATATTTTCTTGACGATAGTTAGAGAGTCATCACTATCCATGATTACAAAGTTATTACTATATCCTAATTTATCATAGTTTTCTCTTAATATTTTAAGGCCAAAAGAATGGAATGTTGATATTTGAATGTACTTGGCAACACTTCCTATCATTTTATCAACACGTTCTCTCATCTCTAAAGCAGCTTTATTAGTAAAGGTTATGGCAAGTATCTCATAAGGAGATATATCTAACTCTTCTATTAGATAGGCAATTTTCGTAGTTAAGACTTTAGTCTTACCAGACCCAGCACCTGCTAGTATTAAAAGAGGTCCTTCATTATATAAAACGGCCTTTTTTTGTTCTTCATTTAAGTTATCTAAATCTATATTACTCATATTATTACCTACTTCCTAATTCATTATATCATGTTAAATATTACTTGGTAAAAAGATAAGCATTACAAAACTCAAAACAATAAATGTTATACCAGTTAATAAAAGAATTATTGAGGATGGGCTTTTTACATATCTTAAGACATAACCCTGTTTTGGATTATTAGGATTATAGTAAACATCCATTAAGGAACCAACAGGAAACTTTTCCATTAAGGGACTTGTAGATACATAATTATTTGTTTTTATATTTATATTGCTATTTTCTACGTCATTTGTTATATCTGTTTTTATACTATTAAGTGGACTTGATTTATTAATTACAAAACCATACTTTAATGTTTTGGTATAAGTAACATTATTCACACTATATTCAACTATAGGAAAATGTACACCATTATTATTCCAAATTGTATATCTAACAACTTTTCCTTTAGTGGTAGCGGTGGAATTATTTATAGTTCTTTTATCATGTAATTTTAACAATACCCCTATTAACAAAAGTATTAGTCCTGTACTTATAAATATTATAAACATTATTATATTAATCTGCATAATCATTATCCTTTCCTAATTCATTATATCATTATTTTAAGGAGGGGAAAAGAAAAAGAAGAACTTTACTCTTCTTTCATGTCGGCATCTAAGGCATAGAGAAAATAATTTATATTACGATAGAAGTTATCGATAGCAAGGGGTTCTATTATAAAATATAGTTTAGCATCAAGTAAATCTCTTAACATATTACTTATTAATAACCTTATTCTTCTAATAACAGCAATGCTTCTTTCTGTTAAGTTCTGTTGATTTTCTGGAGATAGGGGTAGACTATTATAATCTTCTAGTAGTTGTGGATAGATTTCATTTAAAATATTATTTAATACTTCTATATAGGAAGTAGCATTTGGGTCTATTAGACCTCTTAAGAATGATGTTATCTCATATGCAGTTATATTATAGCCATACTCTGTATCTAGGGCAATAATAGGGTCTTTTCTTATTCTTTCTTTTAATCTATTTAACTCTCCTATATATAGTTCAATTGTTATAATCATAAAGTTATACATCGTAGGATATGAGTATGAAAATAGATTATTAGATGTCATCTCATCTCTTATTTCTCTTGCAAGATTTATAAACTCATTTGCAATAGATGTGGCTCTATCATTAAAAGATGTCAAGGTTGTAATTAACTCATCATTCACTTCAAATGTATCTGTCGGAGTAAGTTTAAGTTGCATCTCTGTTATATCGGTACCAAGATTTAAATTAAAAAGTTTTTCTGTTAATCTTTCTATAGGTAGGGTATACTCTGTATAAAATATCTGATAATTTAGTCCTTTAGATGGTACTTTTCCATTAGTTAAGGTTACTATTTCTCTACCTAAATCTTGACTTTCTCTAGCTAGAAGCACAGCTCTTCCTTTATAGGGATTATCTCCATAAAAGGAAAGTTCAATATTAATACAAAAATCTCTTAATGTTCTTAAATAATATAGATTAGTATCTATAGACTCTTTACAAAACTCTTCTTCTGTTAACATTTTATCACCAATTAATTATATGCATGAAAAAAAAGAGATAGTATTTTAACTAATCTCTTATGCTTTGATATAATTTATTTAACTCTGTAAGAGGGTTATCTTCAACAGTTTTTTCTTCTTCTTTCGCTTGTTCTTTAACTTTTTCTTCTTTTAGTATTTTAACCATAAGCTTATACTCATCTAAGGTAAAGTTTTGTCCTAATAAGTTTATAGCAGGTTGTTCTTCTTTCTTTTCTTGTTTTGGTTCTTCTATAATAACTTGTTTCTTAGGAACTTTATAAGCTTCTTTAACATCAAAATCATGAATTATATTATAGTTTGTAAAAGATTCTACTTGGATTAAATTATGTTTATATTGATATTTTCTTATGAGATAGTAAATTCCTAGAACTACCATCCAAAAGACAAAGATAAACATACTTAATTCTAAAAGACTTCTAACAGCATTACTGCTATATAATTCTGTGATATTAAAGACATCTAGGTTAAGTGTAGCGATTTGTGATATCGCTAATATAAATAAGTACATAATGATAGCGAAAGCAGTAGAATTTATAACTTTTAGCTTAAAGTCTGCTTTACTACTAAATATTGTTTTAAATAAAACGACGTTAGTTATAATTAACATAAGAAGATAAATAACAATATTTGGAAAGTAATAAGTTATAAACACTTCATTAATAGCATAATCTAACAAGGTCATAAAACTACTACCATATTGGAAGGCTATAAAGATAAAGCCTGCTAGGTATAATAGAATATAAGTTCTTTTACTTTGCTTTCTATTAGAACCATTAGTAGTAATAAGTATGATAGTTAAAATTACTATTAAAGCTAATATCATTAAATATAAGTTTTTAGATGTAATTAAATTAAAAACTGTTTGTAATTTTGTTATCAATGACAATGGACTCATTAATAACACCCCCTTTTATTTATTCGACACTATCTAGTTCTGCTATATAAATAGTTTGTGTAGAACTATCATCTTTAGTACAGGTAATTAAGGTAAGTGTCGTCTTATCATAATTTCTCTTAATAGAGACAGTACCTGTATTTTTTTGTTTATATATATTTGTTATTTTGTATTTGTAGTTTATACCGGCATAGGTAACTATAGCTTCATCTCCTACTTCTAGTTTGTATAAGTTTTTAAAGAAAGCTTTCCAACCAGTACCAGAGTGTCCTGCTATTATTAAGTTACCATTAGTAACATCTGGCATATCACTACCTTTTATTATTTCTATATTTGCTTCTACAGTATTAAGCTTTGATGTAATATTGTAAAAACCCCTTCTAAACTTTATTTTTGGTATTTCTAAGTAACCAATATAACTTTCAATATCTTGATAATTTTTTGTATTTGTTTCTTCTTCATCAGTATTAACTTCTGTAGTGTTAACATCATATATTTCATTCTCACGATTATCATATATCTGTTCATTCATATAATCATAGGCGAATAGTTTTTTATCACTGATGAAGTTATAAAGAATAAAGAATCCTCCAATTGTTATTACAAAGGCTCCAATAAGAGCGACTGTACTAGGAGAGATTCTTTTCTTCTTATTTAACTTTTTGTTTTTTGCCATTGTAGTATACGAATCCTACTCCGGATATTAAAAGCACTGATCCAAATAAAGTACTTATTAGGGATTTACTACTTCCAGTAAATGGAACTTCTACTATTTCATTATTTTCAAAGAAAACTAAGGCAGTAGGTGTTTCATCACTGATTGTAAATGTATATATTTCATCACTCTTTGTATATCCTTTAGGAGCTTGTTTTTCTTCTACTGTATATTTGCCATCTTTTAATCCTGTAAGAGTGTGTCCTTCTTCTGTTGATGTAAACTCATCTACTATATTGCCATCACTATCTCTGATTATAAGTACGGCTCCTGATATTGGGTTACCTGTCTTACCATCAACTTTAAAGACAGTTACTAATTTTTCAATTGCTTTGTTTTCAATTGTAATTTTTGCTTTGTTATTAGTATCACTGATTGTGAAGTTATAAACTTTATCTGTTTTCTCATAACCTTTAGGAGCAGTTTTTTCTTCTACTGTATATGTTCCATCAGCTAAATTTTCTAAGATGTGTGATTTTGTTGTAGTAGTAAATTCTTCTACAACTTTTCCAGTACTGTCCTTTACGACTAAGACAGCTCCTGCTACTGGTTCTTTAGTAACTGAGTCTATTTTTATAATTTCTGCTGTTTTTTCAATTAATTTATTTTTTATAGTAATTTCAGCTTTATTATTTGTATCACTGATTGTAAATTTAAATACTTCATTTGTTTTCTCATAGCCTTTAGGAGCAGTTTTCTCTTCTACTGTATATGTTCCATCAGCTAAATCTTTTAGAACATGTGCACTTGTTGTAGTAGTAAATTCTTCTATGACTTTTCCATTAGCATCTTTTACTACTAAGACAGCTCCTGCTACGGCTTTACCTGTTTCAGCATCTACTTTTATGATAGTCGCTTCTTTATTTATTTCGTCATTTCTAAATCTAATTGAGATATTTCTATTAGTATCACTGATTGTGAATTTTACTACTTGATCATTTAATATATAACCAGCTGGTGCTTTAGTTTCTTGTAATGTATAAGTACCATTTGGTAAGTTTTTAATTACATGTGATGATGTTGTAGATGTCCAAGTTGCAACGGTCTTACCAACACTATCTTTTACTACAAAAGTAGCTCCTGCTAGTGGTTTATTAGTAGCATCATCTATTTTAGTAATAGTAACTTTACTTGTTGAAAGTGTTAAATTAGTTTGATCTGTTACTGTTGAAGTGTCTGGGTATAAAACTGAGCCATAAACACTTTGCTTATTTGGATTGCTTGATTTATATTTATATGCTTTATTTATTGAACCTGTTGCTGTTACTTTTACAGAAATATTAAAATTACCTACATCAACATTACCAACAGGAATTCTTATTTTGAAACTTTCTGATTGTCCAAAAGACGTTTGTGTAGTATTTGTATTAGCATTTACAACTATTGTACCAGTAGGTGCATTACTTAAAGATACTGTATAATTTCCTGTTACATACAATGTGTTTACACTTATACTTTCTGATTCATAATACTTTTTGTCGCTTGATAGTTTTAAAGAACTATTATTATTAACAATTTTGATATCAGGTGTTGCATATGATGTAACTTTTCCTGCGCCTTCTACCAATTTTATAATGTATTGTCTTAGATTATATGAATCAGATCCAGTTGTTTTAAAGTCATCAGGCAAATTATGTCCACCCATATATAAATCCTCATACCACCAAATTGCTGCTTGAGTAATATAATAATCTTTATCTGAATCTCCGGTTATGTTTACTCTTGGATAACCATTTGATAAAATATAGGCAATACCAGCTGGTGCTTCACCATCTAGTGTCATTGTTACTCCATATGGAATTTGTTTATTAAAATCTTGACAGTAAACATAGCCTCCTAAACTACTAGTTAGTTTACCATAATGCCAATCAGCAATATAGCCAGTCAATATTTTTTCACTATCTGCAGTAAATGATGATGGAGCAGAAGATGCTGCATTTGCTCCTGTTAAAGTAAATATACCTAGTGTTGCAATTAAAACTGCTAGTATCATTAATTTGAATTTATGCATTTTTAACTTTTTCATTTAAAATCCCCCCAATTTGTTTTTGTGCCTATATTATAGCACTAATTTTATAAATATGCAAGATATTTCGAAAAATAGCAAAAGTAGAACTGTTTAAACAATAAATCAGTTCTACTATATTATATTATTTTTTTATTTTATTTTGCTTTAGATTCTTTAGATTCTAATTTCTCTAGTACATCACTAACTACATCGATGGCTTTTAATCTTAACTCTTCAGCTGCTTTTTCTAAGACCGGTGTTCCTTTAGCAACAGCAAGATTAACTAAGTCTTGACATTTTTTCTTTATATCTTCACCTTTTTTCTTAGCAATCTTTAAAGCTTTTTCTTTATCTAAATCTTCTAGTTCAGCTTTAATTTCATCTACTTTCTCTTCAAACATCGCTTTAACTTCTTCAGTATCAACTGATTTTATTTTAGAAACGACGTTATCTAACTTTTCTTTTAAATCTTTTCTTGTTTCACTACCTTTTTTAGGTGCAAATAAAATTCCTAATCCTGCACCAATAGCAGCTCCTGCTACAAATTTTCCAATTCCACTTTTTTTACTCATCAATATCTCCCTTTCCTTTCCTATTAAATATACTTGTTATAAAATTAACAATACTACCAACAACAGTATCAGTAACCAAAGTTAATTTATCACTAACAGTATCAACTAAATTAAAGACTCCATCTAAATTGTCTAGTTTTTTCTTGGTATCATCTAAAATAGCATCTACTTTATTTAGTGTGTCTAATGCTTTTAAAGCTAGAACTATTAAAATAATTACTAATACTATTAATAGACTATCCAAAATAACCCCTAATAATTCCACTTTTTATTCTCCTTTCTTTTCATCATACATTGAATCGATTAAATCAAATAGATTGTCTTCAATGCTAGTATCATCATTTTTAGGTTCCTCTTCATCAAAATTCTTTAAATCTGTTCTTCTACCTGTCGCTTTTTCATGAGAAACATCTTTATAGTCGATGTTATACTCTAATCCTAAATCACTATAGTATTCTTCAGCATCTCCCATAGTAACTTTAGCAACTGATGGAGTATTATCATCACTAATATCTAGAAGGCTATCTTCTTCTTTAATAACAAAATCATCTGTTTCTTTTTCATCATCTTTTGGGGTTTCTTTTTGTTTATTTGAAGTAAGCTCCTCTTCAAAGATATCATCACTATTGCCATAAGCCTTTTCTCTAACACTATCAACATCGATGTTTTTTGACTTATAACTACTAGTTATTCTAACTTCTTTTTTTGTCACAATATCGTCTTTTTTGTAGTTTTGATCTAAAACACCATAAATTGGTGAAATAATCGGAGAAGGATGAAATTCTTTTTTCTCTTTTTGTCTAGAAACACTACCATATTCATGTATTTTTATTTCATTATCATTAAGAGAACCATAAAGATTTTTCTCTTCATGTTTTTTATCTCCTTGATATAAAGGCCTTGTTTCTTTAACTTCTTTTTTTATAGGTTTAGGTCTTTCTTCTTTTTTAGGTTCTACTTTAGGAAGTGGTTTTGATTCTTTCTTTTCCTCTAAATCAATAAAATCATCATCTAAAATAGCTTTAAACTTAAAATCTCTATTAGGAGTTTCAACCTTTGTCTCTTTCTTTTCTTCTTCAACTATTAAATCTTCCTTTGGTGCTTGTTTCTTAGGTTTATCTTCAACTATTATTTTTTTGGCAATAGGTTTTTCTTTCTTCTTTACTTCTTTTTTTTCTTCAACTTCTACATATTCTTCTTCAAAAAGAGCATTTTTTAATTTATCTAGTAGTTTCATGAATTTACTCCACCTTTCTTAGTTTTCTTCTATTTCTATTCTATCTTCGCTAGTATTCTTATCGCCATAGCCTTCATAGATACCATATTTTTCCTCATATTCTAGATAGGTATCCTTTGTAGCAGTACTGCCTTTTGGTTTCATAACGTCATATGTATCTTCTTTATAATTTAGGACATTGTTACCTATAAGACTCTCTAAAACTGTTCTGTTAAATTCTAGAGACTTTAAAATACTACTCATATTTATAATAGCACTTTTTATCTCATTTTCTTTAACAAATGCTTCAATTTTACCATAATTGTACATGTATTCTATAAAATATCTATCTGTATCTTCTATTTTTGTTATTTCTAAATAGCCTTTTTTCTTGTTATAGTTTAATTCTTTAGAAAAGTATGCTTTTTTATTTACTTTGTAATCTGCCTCTTCTTTGTTATAGTAACTAACAACATCAATATAGAAATAGTAGGTATTATTGTACTCATCTTTTAAAATAGCATTATATTCGTCTTTTTCTAATAGTTTTAAGCCTTTAGGTATATAGTACTCATATCCTTCAAAGACATTATTAGATAGGTTCGTATCACTTTCTAGCATAACATCTACTACTTCATCTATACTCATATTGGTTAAGTTAGTACAACCTGTTAGAGTTAAGACAGCGATTATTAATAAAATTATTTTCTTTTTCAATATGCAACACCTACTCTTATATAATTATAGCAAATAAATATTTAGTTTGTCACTTCTTTTGTGCAAATGTTAATTAAAATATTGATATCCGAAAATTATATAAATTTAAATTTGGATATCCGAAATGAATAATACCCATATACA
>CALVIV010000034.1 GCA_944331935.1 uncultured Bacilli bacterium
TCCTTATTAGTATAAATAGAATTAATCATTAAATCTAATAGCTTTTTAGATTCAGCTTTAAATTGTTTTTTCTTCAACATAATCACTCTTCTTTCTTATTTACATAATGTAGAATAACACTAGAGTTAGCAATTGTCAAGAGCGAGTGCTAAAGAATATTCAAAAAAATTAGTAAAATATCTTTACTAATTATTTACTTGGACTGACTAATATTTTAACCGCTCCATCATTACCACTTGATAATCTAAGATAGGCTTTTTGTACTTCATCATAACTTACAATATCATCAACAAACTTCATAACTTCTATTTGTTTATTACTAATTAAATCAAGACAAGTTGCAAATTCTTCTTTAGTATAAGCGATAGCACCTTTAACAGTTAATTCATTCATAACAGCAACAACTGTTGGAATACTAATAGGTCCAGTTGCTACACCTACTAATACAACTACCCCACCTGGTCTAACTGTAACAAGTGATGATGTAACTGCACTAGCATTACCACAACACTCTATTACTATATCAAAGCCTCCATTTGTATCAGAGATTACTTCATTTAGCATATTTTCATCAGTTGCATTGTAATATTTATCAGCAACACCAAGGCTTACTGCTTTTTCTCCTCTTTTAGGATTAGTTTCACTTACTGCAACAAAACTAGCTCCTTCTTTTTTAGCAAACATGGCACTTAAAAGTCCAATAATTCCTCCACCAATTACTAAGACTTTAGAGCCTACTTTAACATCAGCAAGATGGATTCCATGAAGAGCAACAGCAGTAGGTTCAACCATAGCAGCTTCTTCATCACTAACATTATCTGGTACTTTTAAAACCATATCACTTCTTACTTTAATCTTTTCTGTCAAAGCCCCGGGATTATCTAAAGAAAGTCCTACAGCATGAGTCCAAGTACTTTTACAGTACTGGGGATTACCACTTAAACAAGCAGGACAATTACCACATGGAGAAATAGGTAAAGCCGTAACTCTATCACCTACTTTTAAATCAGTTCTATTACCTGGATTAATTACTTCTCCACAAAACTCATGTCCCATTACTAATCCTACAGGTTCCCCCATCTCAAAATAATGTAAATCAGAGCCACATATACCAGCTTTTAATACTTTAATAACAACTTTCTCATTATCAATAACTGGTTCTTCTATCTCTTTTAATTCAAATTCTCTTTTACCTTTTAATGCAACAGCACGCATCTTAATCACCTCTAGTTTAAGTTTAACATAAACAAGAAAGAAAAAGTGTAAAGTTTACTTATCTTTACAATTTATATAATCAAGTAAAGCTCTACATCCTTTATCTACCTCTTCATAAGTAATAGTAAAGTTATGAGTATACCAAGGGTCATCTATCTCTTTACTATTCTTAGTAAAGTCTAATAGTTTATACACTTTCTTATCAGTACCAAATAACTTTTTCATAGATAGAACATTATAATCATCCATGCCTATGAGGTAATCAAACTTTTCATAATCACTTTTTAATAACCTAGTAGCATAATGTCTAGTATAAGGAATATTATGTTTATCTAGCACACTCTTAGTACCAGGATGAATATCATTACCAATTTCATCATCACAAGTACCACGAGACTCAACTAAAAATTCATTCTCTAATCCTTCTTTTCTTACTAAATCTTTAAATACATACTCTGCCATTGGACTTCTACAAATATTGCCTAAACAAACAAAACAAACTCTTATCATACTACACCTCTTTATTCATTATTAAATTTTAATAACTCTCTAATATCATCAACAGATAAGTTTTGGAAGCTCTTATACTCATCTCCCTCATTTTCTATTAACTTATCACTAAGTATCTTCTTCTTTGCTTGTAAATCAAGAATCTTCTCTTCAATAGTTCCCTTAGTAATTAGTTTAATAACTTCAACAGTATTCTTTTGTCCTATTCTATGGGCTCTATCAGTCGCTTGATTCTCTGCTTGGGGATTCCACCATAAGTCTAAGTGAATTACGATATCTGCACTAGTAAGATTTAAACCAGTACCTCCACTTTTTAACATAATTAAGAAGATATTAGTATCATCAGTATTAAACTTATCTACTAATTCTTGACGTTTCTTACTACTAACAGAACCATCTATAACGTAACTAGTAATACCTTCTTTAGTAAGATTATCTTTTACAATGTTTAAAGCCGTTCTAAAACTAGTAAATAAAAGTATTTTATGGCCATTAGACACTGCTTCTTTAACTACATCTGTTAAATGTTCTATTTTAGATGATGTTTTATTAAAGTTATCAAAGATAATCTTAGGATCTATACATACTTGTCTAAGTCTAGTTAAAAGTGTAAGTATCTGCATCTTATTCTTAGTAAAGCCTGCACTTACTAACTCTTCCATTTCTTCTTTAGTTTCTTTAACTAAAGCAGCATATATCTTCTTTTCTTCATCACTTAAATCTATATAAATATTATTCTCTAACTTATCAGGTAAATCTTTAAGTACTTCATTTTTCTTACGTCTTAAAATAAATGGCTTAACCTGATTTCTAAGCTTACTTAATGTTAGGTTAGTATCATCATCAAAGTCTTCTCCTATTTTATACTTCTCACTAAATTTAGTTTTATTAGCAAGAAAACCTGGCATAATATAATCAAAGATACTCCATAACTCTAAAATAGAGTTTTCAATAGGTGTTCCTGTTAGGGCAAGTTTAACTTCACTATTAATACTCTTAACTGCTTTAGTTAACATAGCAGTAGGATTCTTAATATTTTGGGCTTCATCTATAATCATAACTTTAAAGTTCATCTCTTTATAGATATCTAAATCTTCTCTAAGTAATCCATAACTAGTAATATAAACATTACCTTCATACCAACCTAACTTCTTATGTCTTTCTTTCTTTAATCCTACAAAAATACTTCTTTTAATATCATCACTAAACTTTTTAAACTCATTATCCCAGTTATAGACTAAAGCGGTAGGACAAACTATTAATATTTTAGCATTACTATCTTCCTCTAATACTCTTTGAATAAAGATGATAGTTTGTAAACTCTTACCAAGTCCCATCTCATCAGCAAGTATACCACCAAGTCCACACTTATATAGGTTATAAAGCCATTTAACACCATCTTTTTGATAAGGTCTAAGTAGTTTATCTTCATCTTTAGTAAACTTAATATCTGCATTCTTATATTCTTTAAAATTATTAACAAACTTATCAAACAAGTTATTAGTCTTAATAAATCTATTTTTACTTCTTAAACTATCTAGATACAATGCTCTAAACTTAGGTATTTCACCCTTCTCATCATCTAAATCAAAATCTTCTTTTAATTCTTCTAACTCTTTAATAGATGGATCTAACAAGTCTAAGATATCACCACTTTTTAATCTATAGTACTTCTTTTTATTCTTTAGATTTAAAAAGATATCATCCAACTCACTAGGACTTACATTATCAAGTTTAAATTCATAATTTAAGATATTATCTTGTCCTATACTAAAAGATGTAGAACCTTTTACTTTCTTAATTAGACTTGTATTCTTTAACTTTTCACTAGTAAATACTTCATAAGTATCAGTTAACTCATCTATCCCATTTTCTAAAAAATAACCTACTTCATCTATATCATAAAGTTTAAGTTCACTATCAAAACCATATTTAGTAAGTTCTAAGAAGACACTTCGCTCAAACTCTTTATCTCTAACAACATTACTATTATCTTTATCTAAATAATTTACCTCTATATCACCATAAGTAAAGATGATTTTACATTCTATATATAGTTCTAATATATCAAAATATAACTTTACAGAAGGAGTCTTAACTATAACTAAATCATCTACTGATTCATCAAGTTCTACTTTATCTTTTATACTAGGAATCACATAATCTTTAAAGCCTTTAAAATTCTTATCAGAGAAAGTTAAACTATCTACCCCTTCTTCCATAATATTACTAGCAAGTATAGTTTCTTTTTCATTTAGCCTATAAATACCATTTTTATCTATTAAGTAACTATAATCATTAGTTAACTTCTTTAACTTTGTTAAATCATAGTCTATTTTTAAGATATGATTATCATCTTCTTTAATAATTTTAAAAGTAAATGGCAAATGATTAACAACAGGTAATTCTCTATTAATATTAAATCCTTCTACATAAATACTATCAACTATAGAAAATAAGTCATCTAAACTCGTTTTAGTAGGTACTAAGTATGAATCATATCTATAAAGCCTTGAGTATGCAAGTTCTATAAAGTTTATTAGTCTTTTACTTTCACTATTAAAATAGTATTCTTTATTACTAAATACAAACTCTTTACCAAACTTTACTTCTCCACCATTACGATATCTATCTATAAATGTATTTACTTTATTACCCAACATATAGAGCTTATTTGCTCCAACTTTAAATCTTAATTCAAAAGATTCACTATCATAGTAACTATAATAATTATAATAGCTTTCAAATTTTAAATAAGGAATAACTCTTGCTTCTTTTTTAACAATGTTTTTATCAAGAGAAGTTCTCTTTAATTCATTTAGTAAAACAGAAGCAAGAATGTTATTATGTTCTTTTTCATCGAATAGAAAATATTCTCCTTGAAATTTAGTAAGTACTGCAGCGACATGTTTACATGAGTCTGTTAAAGTAAATTGAGGACAAGTACAGGTTATATCTGATATTTCTTTATCATCACTATCAACTTCTACTGTTACTATATATGATTTTAATGTATGTTCAGAAGACACTATAAAACGATTAGTAGTATAACCTAAATCTTGATAACTACCAACATATCTAACCTTTCTATTATCATATTTTATTCCTTTATCTAAATCACTTTGTTTAACATATCTTAATAACTCATCAGTCATAGAAACACCGCCTTTTCACATCATGTATTACTATATCATAGTAAAAGAAAAAAAGCTATTAATAAAGCTTAGTTTCCATCATTATTTTATATATAGATTTAAGTTTCTCTTTCTTATTGTGATTCATTTCAATAAAGTTTATATGCAACTGATATCCACTATCGAAGCTAAAAAGGAGTTCTACTTTACCAGGTTTAAAGTTAATAGCACTACTAGATATAGATGAATAAGGAAAGATATGTATTTTTTTATAATAGACAGCAAGGGTATCTCTATCAAATAAAATCATTTTTTTATCAGTAAAAACAGCATAATCTTTACTATTCTTATAACTACCTATAATAGTTTCTTTACTACTAACATACTCTTTAGCATAATCAGGTAATTTCTCAGTTACAATTTCCTCTTTAAAATCAAAATATTTAGATAACTCTTTAAATTTAATATAAGCCATACTAACACCTCTTTATTTTCATTACTTAAAATTTATCATTATAAACAATATTCGTCAAGAGTATAGGCATTATTTGACAATAGAAAAATAGCATCTAATAACTTGATTAGACACTATTTAAAAAGTATTAATACAAATATTATTGCTATTGAAATAAGAGTAACAATGGAAAAAATAAATTCTGTTATTATTTCTATTTTACTTTTATTTACTTCTTCATTCATAGTATGCTCCTCTTTCTTAAATATAAGAAATTAAGTCGCCCTATGATTAGTTATTAAATGCTATATAAATATAGTATCATATAATAATCAGATATTCAAGGATGAAAATATATTTTTCAGAAAAAGAAAAGAGTCACAATGACTCTCCCTTGTTAATTTCAAACTAATTACTAATAAATTTATTCAGAACGATTAAGTTCAAAGGTAATAGTTTTAGAATTTCCTAAACTATCAGTTGCAGTTACTTCATAACTACCATCTTCCATATAGCCAATACCAAACCAACTTGAATAAATACCATTTTCATTTAAAGAAGCTTTATCGTTTCTAACTTCTTTTCCATTTAATTTAACTGTAATATTAAATTCATTAGTATCAGTTGCATGAATTTGAGGATTTTCAGTATTAGAAACACCATCAACTATTGTATCAATAACTAACTCTGGAGCTTCTTTATCAATATTGTTTATTACAACTTCTACTGTGTTTTGATTACCAGCTTTATCTTCAATTGTTACAGTTTGAATATTATTTTCAGGATATGATTTTTTAAATACAAGTCCATATCCATCTTCTGGATTCCAAGTACCAGCATTTAATATTTTAACTTCTTCTGAAGCAGTTAATGTTGCAACAACAGAATGATTAGTAGGATCAACTGTATTATAAGTTATAGTAGCAGTTGGAGCAGTTTTATCAATTATTACCTTACCATTAGCATCATTATTTGACAAATCATTTAATGGATTACCAGCTTTATCATAGATATTAGATATAGTAAATTGAATTTCGCCCTCTTCCATATCATTTGTAACTTCATAAACTACAGCATATTGATATAGATTGTCCCCAACTTTACGACCATCAGGTTGATTTACTTTATATTCTTTTCCATTAACTGTAAATGTTGGATCTTCTTTTAATTCTTCGTTTACATTTAAATAAATTCCAAAATAATCACCAACTTTTGCAACAGTGTTATTAGCATTAGAAGAATTAACTCTTAATTCAACTAAAGCAACTGGAATAGTATCAATTGTAAATGTAATTTCTGATTTATGTCCATATCTATCTACTGCAGATACAGTATGAGTTCCATCACCTTTGACAGTTAAAGTAGTAACTCTACCTTGTTTTTCACCATCAAGATAAGTTTGCTGTAACTCGATATCAGAAATATTAACAACTACGTCATGATTATAATAATTATTTGATGTTGCATTTTCTATTGTAATAACTGGTGCTTCATCATCAATGGTTAAATTCCACACATTACTTTGATTACCAGCTTTATCATAAGCAATTATTTTATAAAAACCTTCTTCTGTTAGCTTATGACCATTCTCTACTTGATAAGTCTCTCCTGTTGTTTTATTAGTAACTTCTATTCTATCTAAGTTATCTTCTTTTACATTAATAGTAACATCTGATTCCATTGTTTGCTCTGCATCTTTAAATACAGGTGCAGTAGTATCTAAATATACAATATGACTATTAGTAGGTTTAACAACATCATCTGTCTTATTACCTGCTAAATCTTTAATGTTAGTTACTAACATCGTGATTTCTCCATCACTCATCTTAGTATCTTCATTAATTGTATATCTGATTGAATAAGTATATTCTCCAGCGTCATTAGGACCTGTTGCAATAACTTCTTCTGCTTTATATTCGTTACCATCATTTATTAAAGTAAATGTAGGTAATTCTTTTAATTTCTCACTAAATCTAACATAAGAGTAAATTGTATCTCCTATTTTAGCATAGAAATATTGTTGTTCATTAACATCTCCATCTACTAAAATATTAGCAGCTTTAACTTTTGCAGGAGTATTATCAATTGTAAAGGTAATAGTTGATTCATTATTATTTCTATCAACTGCTTTAATTGTATAAGTTCCTTCTTCAGCATATTTCTTTTCAAATGTTAATTTTGTATTTTTAAAATTATCTTTATAAGTTTCAAGTACTTCTTCAGTACCATCTTCTTTTACTAAAGATACTTTCTTTAAACTACCATCACTGATATTTAAAGTTACTTCTTGATAAGTACCGTTGTTTTCAACTGATACTTCTTTACCGCCATTGATAGCAATAGAGTTACTAATTGAAGGCGCAACATTATCTAAATAAATACTACAATTATCACTAGATACATTACCTGCTTTATCATAAGCTCTAATCTTATAACGAACATTATCTCCTTCTTTATCTAAAGTAAATGTATTACTCTCGATAGTTTCAGTTCCACGTCCATCATAATATTGTACTGTCATATAAGCAAAATTATCATCTGTAGCTTCAACAGTATATCCTGATGTAATAAATCCATTATTGAAGTTTAATACTGGAATTGTATTATCAACTATTATATTACCATTTTGAGCACCTATTTTTGTATCAGTAGCAGTTAATGTTTTACCAATATTACCTGCTGCATCAGCATATCCATAAATCTCAAAGCTTAATTTCCCATCTGTTTCGTTAACTTTGTATACTTTTGAGTAAATATAATATTTTTCACCATCATCAGTTTCTTTTTCTACAGGATTACCATATTGAAAAACATCTTTACCATTAACTTTTACATATGGACTAACAGCTAATTTTTCATTAAAGTGAACATTTATATAAACCTTATCACCATTAGTAACATACCAGGCATTATTATGTTGTTCACCACCATAAATACCTAAAGATCTATAAACTGGTGCTGTTCTATCATAAGTAATATTTGTTTCAACAGAAGCTTCTGTTACTTTATTACCTGGATTACCTGCTAAATCAGTATATCCAGTAATTGTAAAAGCTACTTTTCCTTCTTTTAATTCACTTTCGTCTTCTTTTATTGTTATATCTGCACTATATAGGTCATTTCCTTTTCCATCACCTACATTTTCAAATGTTGCAGTATAGTTTCCAATAGTAAGTACTGGTGCAGTAGCTAACTTCTCGCTAAATGTTACTCTTACTCTAACAGTCTCACCATTTTTAATATATTCACTATTAGGATTACTATTATTTATAATTTGTACTTTAGTTGCACTAGGTACTGTTTTATCATAAACAGCTACTCTACTATTACTTGTAGGTGTTTGATTAAGTACTACTTCATCAGTAGATTCATTGCCTGCCATATCAACTACATTAGATAAAACAATTTCTAATCTACCTTGACTTAATTTAGCCTCTTCAGTAATATTAACAGTTCCTTCATAAATATATTTACCTTCATTATTTAAGAACTTTTCATTTAAAGTCATTGGAACTTCCATTCCTCCAACTTTAACTGTAGGAGCAGTTTTTAATTCTTCACTAAATTGCATTCTGAATACAAAACTATCTCCATTTTTAACATAATAGACTTTTTCTTTATCTATCTCATAATATTGTTTACCAGATTTATCAAAATCTAATGTTGAATATACTCTACTAGCTGGAGTATTATCAATTGTAAAGGTAATAGTTGATTTATTATTATTTCTATCAATTGCTTTAATAGTATAAGTTCCTTCTTCTGTATATTCTTTTTTAAATGTTACTTTTGTATTTTTAAAATTATCTTCATAAGTAGCAAGTACTTCTTCAGTACCATCTTCTTTTACTATAACTACTTTCTTTAAACTACCATCACTAATATTTAAAGTGACTTTTTGATAAATGCCATTATTTTCTAAAGTAGTCTCTTTCCCTCCATTAATAGCAATAGAGTTACTAATTGAAGGCGCAACATTATCTAAATAAATACTACAATTATCACTAGATACATTACCTGCTTTATCATAAGCTCTAATCTTATAACGAACATTATCTCCTTCTTTATCTAAAGTAAATGTATTACTCTCGATAGTTTCAGTTCCACGTCCATCATAATATTGTACTGTCATATAAGCAAAATTATCATCTGTAACTTCAACAGTATATCCTGATGTAATAAAACCATTATTAAAGTTTAGTACTGGAAGTGTATTATCAATAGTTACACTTGGATATGCTGTTTCATTAATATTATCTTGAGTTAAATTAACTCCAACATTACCAATAGCATCTTTGTAACCATATACTTCAAATGATAGTATACCATCACTTAAATTCATATCTTCAGTTAGTTCAATATCTGCATAATATGCATATTTTGGACTATTCTCACGATATGTAGCAGTAAATTCTTTACCACCTAATTTTACTGTAGGTTCAGTGCCTAACTCTTCATCAAAATAAAGTCTTACCCTAACAGTATCACCAGTTTTAGCATATAATCTACCTACTTCATCTTTAAATTCATCAAGATTAACAATACCTAATGATCTAATTACTGGAGCAGTTCCATCATAAGTTACTTGACCATAATTTTTAGTATTAGTAACATCATCATTATCTAATGTAATAGGATTACCTGCTTTATCAATAATATTAGTTACTGTAAATGGAATTTCTTTTCCATCTTCTAAATTAGCAACTGAATTATCAATAGTGATATCTGCTACACATACATATTTACCATAATCTGTTTCATTACATTTTTTAAATGTAACACTTTGTGAATTACCTATAGTTAATACAGGCAGTTCAGTTAATTCTTCATCAAAATTAACTTCAACCCTTAATGTTTGACCATTTCTAATAGTCTTACGATTATTTTCATCGCTTAAATTTAGAATGTAAACCCATTTAGGTTCTTCGACATGTTTATCAATTACAAATGTAATTTCTTTAGACTTATTACCAGCTTTATCAGTAACAACAACTGTATAAGTACCTTCTTCAGTTATAGGATCACCTGCATTATAAGGTTTAACAAGTTCTCCATTTTTATGAAGATGTACTGTATCAGGATTAGTATCATCAATAGTAACTTCTACATCAGTATTATAGTATTTACCATCTTCTACTCCTCCAACAACTGGTTTTGTTCTATCAATTGTAAATGTCTTAGATGCCTCATTAAATGCTTTATCAACAACTGTAACAACATAAGTTCCTTCAACATCAAATGTATCAGCATAATCTACTGGATTACCATCAAGTGTTACTGTAGTAGTAACTTCGTTATCATCACTTATTGTTAATGAAACATTATCATTAGTGAAACTATTATTTATAATACCACTAATAACCGGACCCTCGCTATCGTTAAGTATTTTATTAACAGTTTCTAAACGGTTTGCTAAATTATCTTTAGCAGTTCCATTATTTAAGTTAGTTACTAATTCTTCTATTTTTTCATCATCACGATAAGTTATTGAATTTTCAATACCATCTCTATTAGTAGAATCAGCAACCATTTCTTCTAATCTTTCAATTAAAGATGTAACATCAATAATATCTTGAACTGCCTCAAGACGTTTATTAAGTTCATCTTTTTGTGATTGATTAGTTACTTTGTCTACAAGGCTAGCTGCATAGTCAACATCACCTTGTGCAAGAGAAGACTCAGCATTTTCAACTGCTCTCAAAGCATCAGCATAATAATCATATTCAACTGTTATTGGCCCATTGTCATTACCACTAGGACCAGTTGTAAATCCAGTGCTATCATAATTACCTAAATTATTTCTAGGTAAAGTGTTTTGATTATTATCACTTTGACTATCCGTTCCATCTGTTAATAGATTACTTTCAGATTCTTCTGAATCAGTATTTCCGTTATCATCAGTATCAGAATCTCCGTCAAGTCTATCTCTTTCCTCTGTCTCTCCTTCCTCAAAATTTTCTTGATTATCAGGATTTGCAAAAACAAATGAACCAAGTCCAATAATCAAGAATAATACTATGATTAAAAGTCCTGCTTTTTTCTTATTCATAATATCCTCTCCTTGTACCTATATTTTAGCATTAAATTTACAAATTGCAACTAAAATTTACACAAAAATTACATATTTCGATAAAAAAAGCCTTAAATTTTAAAAATTCAAAGCTTAAAACAGTCTAAATCTTGTAATTGGCCAAAATCTTATAGCAATTTCCCCAATAATATCTTCCTCTTCAACCAATCCTATTTTTCTACTATCAAGAGAATTATCTCTATTATCACCAAGTACAAAATACATACCTTCTGGAACTGTATTATATCCTAAATCTTGCAAATCAAAATCAGGTGTATCTACATCTTTTAAATAATCTTCAGAATAATATCTACCATTAATATAGACTTTATTATCAATAATAGATATATGATCACCTGGTAATCCTATAACTCTTTTAATTAAATACTTTGTATCTTCATAGGTAAAAGCGATTACATCACCTCTTTTTACATCAGAAAATCTATACTTAGCTTTATTTAATATTAAAACATCTTGATTTTTTAACGTTGGATCCATAGAATCCCCAACTACTTGTGTAACTGATACAACATAAACCATTAAAAATATTAAAATAAATACTATTAAAATAAATTTAACTGAATCTTTTATAAACTCTTTTATAGTTAACCAATCCATAATCATTACCCTTTTCTATATAACATAACAGATAAAATATAGCATAGATTAAAGGGAAAAGCAAATCAAATTATCTCTACATTTGAATATTTTTCTACTACATTACCATACTCACTTATTTCTTTTATAAAACTAGATCTTTCATTATAAGCATATGGACATAATATATACACTTTATTCTTAGTTCTAGTTAATGCTACATAAAATAGTCTTCTCTCTTCTGGATATAAAATTGGTTCTTCTTTGTCTTTTGATAATAAAGAAATCACAGGTTCATCCTTTATCATACTAGGAAAGCCTCTTTTAGCATTAATAGTATTAAGAATTATTACTTGATCAAAACCTAAACCTTTAGATTTATGAATAGTTAAATATGTTATATCTATATTTTTATTATCGCTTAAGATAATATGATCCCCGTCACCTTTTTTAAATAATGATACATCGTAGAAGTAATCTATATCCTTGTTATATCTACCTAGTAAGAGAATCTTATCATAAGGATTTTCTTTATAAATATCTAAAATTATTTCTTTTAAAATCACTTCAATCTTAGCACTATCTAAATTATTATTATAATAATTTATAATAACAGGATTTTTTAAATGTTTTTTAGTAATTAATCTCTTATCTATTTGATAATCATTTTTAGAAATGAAAGTGTATGCTATATCTACAAGCTCTTGACTATTTCTATAAGTATTAATAATCTTTAAAATATCTGCATATTCCATAAGATCATAGAAGTTTGTAAATAAAGACATATCTGCTAAAGAAAATGAATAAATTGACTGATAATCATCCCCTACTGCTACTATCTTTGCCTTAAATAAAGTAGAAAGTTCTTTAATAAAATTATATCTTTGATATGAGATATCTTGATATTCATCTACAAATATATAATCATACTCGATTCTTTTAGTTTTAAGTAAAGCTAATTTTTTATAAGCATAATTAATCATATCTTGAAAATCAATTTGGTATCTACTATGAATATAATCATTATAATAACAATAAACTTTTCTAATAAATTTTAATTGTTTTACTACTATTTCATTATCAGCACTAGTTATCAATTTATCAAAGTCTTTCAAAGTTAGATTACTAGCTTTAAACTTATTAATAAATAATCTAATTATCTTAGTAGCTTTAAAAAATATTGTATCAGTAGATGTTTCTAAAATTCTAAAATATATCTCACCTAAACTTTTCTCTATTAATGATATATTTCTCTTTTCTAACTCTTCTTCTAATTTATTTATATAGTCAGCACCATCATCATATTCACTATATAACTCAATTAAATCAGTATTATATTTATGATGGAGTTCACGTTTCTTTTCAACTAGTCTATTATAATAATTAATATCATCAAGTGTATAGTTCCCATCTTCATTATATTTTGTAAGTCCATAAAACTCTATAAATGTTTTTTTACCATTAACATCTATGGTAAAGTCTGGAGAATAACTAGCTTTATTGAAGAGATTATATGGATAAACTTCTTCATAATGATAAGGAATATTATTACGATATAAAAAGTTAGCGATACGTACTTCTCCTAATGATTTAACATATTCTCCATTAATAGTTCTATTATATCTAAAACGTCTATCTATTTTGTTTTTAACTACTTCTAATAGATTATCCTTTTCTTTATGATATTTCTCTTGCATATAAAATTTATAATATTCTTTAAATGTAGGATAAGAAAAAGCTTCATCTTGAAAATTAACTTTTGATTTAAAAGCATCAATAAACTCTTTTAAAAGACTTTTATTTTCAAATACTACTTCTTTAATGTAACTATTAAGTATTGCTATCATTTTATTATCATCTATTATTTGTAAAGGTTTATCTGTTAGTTCTCTTAAAATGTTTATTCCAAGTTTATGAAATGTTAATACTTCTATATTAAGATTAAAGTCATTATTTATTCTAAAAGAAAGTTCATCTTTTGCTTTATTAGTATATGCTAAAACTATTATCTTACGAGGATCTACTCCAAGCTTATCTACTAAGTATTTAACTTTAGCGGCGATCACTGTTGTTTTACCACTTCCTGCTCCTGCAATAACTAAAGAATAATCTTCATCACTAACAATTGCTTTTCTTTGATAATTATCTAAAAGAATATTAGAATCTATTTCTTTAAACATATTATCAAAATAATCTTTATATGTAATTAAAGCACTATTAATAAAATAAGTATTATAGTTTTTAATCATATTATAGCCATTATTTATAATTTGTAGTATTTTATTTTGATTATCTAAAGATAAAACACTTCTATTACTATTAAACATTTTAAATACATCTTGATATTTATCTAAGAATTTATCAAATACTTTTTTAGAAATAAATTTATTTTTAGTAAATAAGCTTTCAAATTCAGATAAACAATTAGATACTGCTATACTATAATAATTATTACTATTCATAAGACCACCTACTATAATAATAGTAACATAAAACATAAATAAATGTTTATTTTATTTGTTAATCAAAATAGTAAAATGTAAAATGACATAGATCTAAAACTATTCTCTTACACCTGCCCAGTCATTTGGAGTTTTAATACCATTTAAAATGACATAGATCTAAAACTTTTCCGTTAAGAAAATAGCAGAGGACTTTGTTTTAATACCATTTAAAATGACATAGATCTAAAACTACATTGAGTGTGAAAAATGTGAAAGTTATGTTTTAATACCATTTAAAATGACATAGATCTAAAACTATCAACTTTTCCTGTAGATTTCTTTTTAGGTTTTAATACCATTTAAAATGACATAGATCTAAAACACATTAAACATATACATATATAAAGCATTGTTTTAATACCATTTAAAATGACATAGATCTAAAACCCACCTTTTTGAACTAAACCCAACTCATAGGTTTTAATACCATTTAAAATGACATAGATCTAAAACATATCATCAACTTCATTAGCCTTATCTACTGTTTTAATACCATTTAAAATGACATAGATCTAAAACTATTTATTCCTCCTCGAATACTGCTTCTTCGTTTTAATACCATTTAAAATGACATAGATCTAAAACTTTCAAGCTCTCTAGCAATGTTTTTATAGCGTTTTAATACCATTTAAAATGACATAGATCTAAAACTTATTATCTTTATAGCCTACAATTTGTACTGTTTTAATACCATTTAAAATGACATAGATCTAAAACTACTAATTGATTAATCACATCTTTATCTACGTTTTAATACCATTTAAAATGACATAGATCTAAAACTATGGCAACCCTTTATATTTTGAGGGTAAAGTTTTAATACCATTTAAAATGACATAGATCTAAAACTCATAAGGGTTATTATCAATTGTAACATATGTTTTAATACCATTTAAAATGACATAGATCTAAAACTACATATAATTCCCCTCCATTTTTAAAGGTATTGTGAAAGGTTATATACTTTCCAATACCCCTTTCCTTTATTTTACAAGGATAAATAGCATATTTTACTAATC
>CALVIV010000035.1 GCA_944331935.1 uncultured Bacilli bacterium
CATACTAATTATATTATCATCTTCAGTATAAGTCATCTTTATCGCTCCTGTTGTTATAGTGTTTACTTTAGTTCCTAATCCACTATAATTAAAAGCCGCATAACTTACTCCTATAATTGCTATTACCATTACTATTAAAGCTACTATTATTACTATGTTTTCTTTCTTCTTAAACATTTTTATTACTCCTTTTCTTATATTTTTAGACACTAAAAAGAACAGAATATCTCTATCCTGCTCTTATATCATAATGAAAGAAAGTAATTAAACTACCGTTTTGGTAATTTAAGCACCCCCCTAGGTAACATATTGTAACCTGAAGTTTTAGAAAAATGACGAATTAATTTACCCCAGAATTGATGATTTATTTTACCCTGAAAAAATAAATTAGCCATATTTCATTACTTCCTCTCTTATCTTTCTTAATATAATTCTAACATAATAAATTAATTTATGCTATATCAATTCTTCATTATTAGTTAACTTTACACTAACAAGTTTAGATACACCTGACTCTTGCATTGTAATACCATATAATGTATCAGCATACTCCATTGTCTTTTTCTTATGGGTAATTATTAAAAACTGAGTTTTATGCTTATAATTTGCTAGATACTTACCAAACTCCATAACATTCGCTTCATCTAAGGCTGCTTCTACTTCATCAAATATACAGAATGGTACGGTTCTAACATTAATAATTGCAAATAAAAGACTAATAGCAGTTAATGTTTTCTCACCACCTGATAATAAACTAATAGTTGTTAACTTCTTACCTGGAGGACAAGCAACTATTTCTATTCCTGTTGTTAAGATATCATCAGTAGTTAATTTTAAATCTGCTTCTCCGCCATGGAATAAGGCTCTAAAGACATCTTTAAACTCTTTTCTAATAGATTCAAAAGTCTTTAAGAACTCTTCTTTCATAACTTCATCCATCTCATTCATAATCTCAAGAAGTGTAGCGATGGCTTTAGTTAAATCTTCTTTTTGATGTAATAAAAACATATATCTAGTATTAACTCTTTCATATTCATCTATCGCTGCTAGATTAACCATACCAAGGCTTTTAATTCTTGCTTTATAATTACTTACTTTACTTCTAGCTTCCTTCTCTTCTAATTCAAGTTCATAGTCTTTCCTAGCTTTTTCATAAGTAATAGAGTATTCACTACTTAAAGTATTAAGTAAATTATCTAATTTTACATCAATCTCTTTAAGTTTTAATTCTAAACTATTTCTCTTATCCTCAGCTTTTCTAATTAAATTATTCTTATATTTATTTTTATCTTCATCTTCTTCTATTTCGTCTTTTAGACTCTTTATATCTTTCTTAAGAGTAGTTATTTTTAGTTCTAACTTCTCTTTAAAACTACTTAAATCATAGAATCTATTAACTAAATCTTCTTCTTTAGTATCTAGAGTATTCTCATTACTAGATAGATTATCGATATTATCACTAATACTACTAAGGATATCTTTATTATTAAGTAGATTATGATTTTTATTAGTAACTTCATCTATTAATAGTTTTAAGTCCTTTTCTTTTAGATATATCTTATCTTCTAGTTTTCTAATACTATCTTTAGTATTATTAATATCAAGAGTAACTTTCTTATTAGATTCTTCAAGGCTTTTAATTATATTATTATAATTAGTAATCTCTTGATTAATCATAACAGCACTTCTACCTTTATAGTTAGTACCACCTGTCATGGAACCTCCTACATTAATAACATCACCTGCTAGAGTAATAACTTTATAACGTCTATCTATCTTCTTACTTATTCTTAAAGCTGTATCTAAGTCTTCGGCAATTATTACAAGGCCTAATTGATTATAGATAATATTTTTATATTCTTTATCAGTTGTAACTAAGTCTGCTAAAACACCTTTATATCCCTCTAATGTTTCTAATATATGTTTAGTATTATCATCTATATATCTTTTTTTAATAACGTTAATAGGAAAGAAAGTTGCTCTTCCTAAATTATTATTCTTTAAGTATCTAATCGCATTCTTAGCACTTTCTTCATCTTTAACTATAACAAAGTTTTTACTACTAGAAATAGCGACATCTAAACATCTTACATACTCATCTTTAGTCTTAATAACATTACCTATAATATCATATATACCTTGTAGTTTGTCATTTTCTAATATCTTCTTAATAGCATTAGGTAAGTTATTACCACGTTCTGCTTCTAGTCTTAATAATTCTACTTTATGTTTATTGGTTAAAATATCTCTATCTAACTTACTTCCTGTTTGTTCATAATTTTTTAAGGTAAGTTTAAGGCCTTTAAGATTATTCTTACTAGCATTAATATCATCATTCATATTAGTAATATTACTATTTATAATATTAATCTCCTCTTCTAAGACACTAATCTCTTTATTAATCTTAGCTTTTTCATCTATTAAAGCCCTTAACTCTTCTTCGCTTTTACTTAAGTCTTTATTTTTTCTTTGTTCTTTTAAGATATTAAGTTTTACGTTTAACTTACCTATCTCTTCTGTTTTATTAAGTAATTCTTTCTGAGTAAATTCTAAGTCTTTCTCTAAATTTAATAAATCAGTTTTCTTCTTTAAAGAGACACCGCTATCTTTATTTATAGTACTTTCTAAATCTATTATCTCTTTATCTAATTCTTCTTTTTCTTTCTTTAGTATTTCTTCCTTAGTAGATAGATTATAAATATCATAGGAGGTTAAAGCTATTTCAAGGTTTTCTAACTCTTCTTTTAAAGTTTTATACTCTCTTGCTTTCTCACTTTGTTCTTTTAAAGGTTCTACTTGTACTTCTAACTCTTTAATAATATCTTCTACTCTGTCTAAAGCATCATTAGTTTTATCAAGTTTTCTTAAAGCTTCTTCTTTTCGCTTTTTATATTTCAAAATACCTGCTGCTTCTTCAAAAACAACTCTTCTATCGTCATTACTTTCACTGATTATTTTAGATACCTCTCCTTGAGAAATAATATTAAAGGACTCTTTTCCAACACCGCTATCTAAAAAGAGATTAACTATATCTTTAAGTCTTGCTTTATTATTATTAATAAAGTATTCATTTTCTCCACTACGATAGACTCTTCTTTTAATACTAACCTCGCTATAATCCACTTTTAGATAATGGTCACTATTATCAAATATTAACTCTACACTAGCGACATTCTTAGCTTTCCTAGAGGCACTTCCTGCAAATATTACATCGCTCATCCCACCGTCACCACGTAAGTTTTTAACTGATTGTTCTCCTAGTACCCAACGAACAGCATCGACAATATTACTCTTACCACTTCCATTAGGTCCCACAATACAAGTAACTTCATCATCTAATTTTATTTCCATTTTATCAGCGAAAGATTTAAAACCATTTGTTATAATTTCTTTCAAGTACATTCAAAACACCACTCTTTACTCTTATCATTTTATCAAATAATAGTGTTTTAGACAAGAACTAGAATTTTTAGACATTTAAAAAGTAGTAACCTTTAATTACTACTTAGTCTTATTTTGTTCATCTTGATTGGTCCATTTCATAAAATCTTCCATTGCCATAGATGCAAAAGCAGTCTCTTTAAATGCAACATAATAATTAAAAGAGATAAATTGTTTTTGATCCACATTTAATCTTCTATTAAAGTATAAATTATCAAGACTATCTTCGCTTTCTTCTAAGCCAATATATTTTTTATATACTTCTTCACTAGACATACCTTTATTATGAGCTTCAGCACAACGTATTAAAGCTTCTGCCATCATTGTTCTATATATTATTAATTCACTATCAAAAGTATAATCAATAAAATTATATAAATCTATAGTCAAATCTTTAACTTTATCACCGAAAACCTCATCACCTCTTTTAGCAAGTTCTGGTCTTCTTAAAAGAGCGATAGCGGCAAGAGTATCAAGTTCTACAGATTCTTCATCCCATTTTATGCCATTTAGAAATTTTTTTGTTTCTCTTAATGATTCTAATGTTTTATATTTATCTTCTTCCATAAACTTCTTCCTTTCTTTGCAATATATTATATATAAATTCATCATTAATTCAAGTATTTGTTATTGTTATATACATACTTTTTAAAATATTTCATATACTAAATTTGACAGATAATATATTTTATGATATTATTTAGTCAGTGAGTGAGTAGTTCGCTGAGTTACTAAAGGGTGTGTTTAATACATACCAGCAAGCTTGCCTTGTGGGTTCCTTTAGTCAGGGGAAAGCTCACTTTTTTTCTTTGTTTAAATATTCTATCAGATTATATAATTCAATTGCTTTACTATTACTAGGTACTAGTTTTAATCCATAACTTAATAAATTATTGTTCTTTATATATAATTTGTCCTTTATTTTATTTATATATTCATAACAAGTTTTATTGTTATATTTTAATGCTTGAAACAAAGCACTACAACAGCAATCTGCTAATTGTAATAATTTTTTTCTTACATTAGGTATTATTTTTATTTCTTTTATTCTACTTGTATCAATATTAAACTTCTTATGATTTTTATTATTTAAATAAGCACTTAATTTAGCTTTAGATAAATTTCCTCTTGAACTTATACTTATATTTGCAATTCCATTAACTTCATTCATATACCAACATATTCTCTCATATAAATAACCACTAAAGTAATTATAAATATTATTTGATGGTATAACTTTAATACATCTAGTATCAATAATTACGTTTATAATCTTAATATCAAGTGTACTTACTAAAGACATTATCATTCTTTTATTAGGTAATCCTTTTAATAATTTCCAGTGTAATTGAGATTTTTTATCCATTTCTAAATTTTCTTTTATTTTATCTACAACTCTAGAACTTTCTAAATCTTTAGTCTTTTCTACAATAATAGCAGTCAATATGAAGTATTTAGAACCTTTATTTATTCCTTCATCTCCACTCTCATCAATATAAACATTATATTCTTTCATATTGTAGCCTCCTCTATAACATTTAGTATTATATTATCATAGGATAAAGTAACTGACAATATACTTGTCAAAAAACAATTATATTTTTCTTTTATATTCAGAATTACATCATTATTTAGGTTAAAGCCCTTTCCTAGGTTACTATCTAGAATAGAATAAAGGGAAGGGAGAAAATTATGAATAGAGATTTTAATTATAACTATAACTGCTATCCTAATAATATGGATAGAGATATGAATAACCCTAAGTTCTTTACAGAAAGAGAAGGTTATTTAAGAGGTAATATGTTTAGAAACTTATATAGTCAGTATAAGAATTATGAACCTGCTATATTAAGACCAACTAATGAACAAGAGGAGATGTTTTTAAGAATGTCTGAAGCAGAGTTCGCTGCTCATGACCTTAATTTATATTTAGATTTATATCCTAATGATGGTAATGCTCTAGATTTATTTAATAAATATAGAAAAGAAGCGAATAGATTAATGATGGAATATGAAGAAAAATATGGTCCTATTCTAATCAGTAGTGATAGTCTAAATACTAGTCCATTCTTATGGCAAACATTAATCTTTCCTTGGAATATGGAGGGATTAAGTAATGTTTAAATATGCTAAGAGATTACAATATCCTATTAATATTAAGAAAAAGGATATTAATATGGCTAAACAATTAATTACTCAGTATGGAGGTAGTAATGGGGAACTTGCTGCCGCTCTTAGGTATCTTAATCAAAGATATACTATGCCTGATCAAAAAGGACAAGCATTGTTAACAGATATTGGAACTGAGGAACTAGCACATGTCGAAATGATATCTACAATGGTATATCAACTATTAAAAGATGCCACTGTAGAAGAGATGAAAGCAGCAGGACTTGCTCCTCATTATGCAGAACATAAAAATGCTCTATATCCTACGGATGCTAATGGAGTCCCATTTACTGTTGCCTATTTTGCAACTACAGGAGACCCACTAGCAGACATTATGGAAGATATGGCAGCAGAACAAAAAGCAAGAGCAGTATATGAAAACCTAATAGCTCTTACAAATGACCCTGATGTTATTGGACCACTATTATGGTTAAGACAAAGAGAAATAGTTCATTATAATGCTTTTGAAGATTTATTTAATTACTATGATAAAATGTTAAATAAGAAAAGATAATATTATTTAATATAAAGATAGAATATTAATTTCTGTCTTTTTTTATTTAAAAAGACTAATCATTTTTGATTAGTCTCTGTAAAATGCCTAACGGCACAGTTTTCATATAATATCTTGAGATATTGTACAATAAAAAGCATTTCTGCTCCTATACTTATATACTACAATAAATATTATGCTTTAGTCAAAGCTCTTTATTCATTAAAATTTGCAGTCTATAATTTAAAGTGGTACAATGTAGTTAGAAATTATTGGCATAAGTTATTATTTAAGATTTTTATAAATTTAATGATTAAAAATATGCTAGTATAGGTATTTTTAATATATAAATGCAGTAAGGGAGGTGTAGTAATTGGAGAAACAAGAGAAGAAAAAAATGCCTAAATGGGCTATTGCTGTTATTATAGTATTAGTTATTTGTGTAATTGCAGGAGCAACTGGAGAAACTAAAAATGCATCAGGTGATGATGAAAATAAAACTAATACACAAGAAAATGTCTTAGAAGATAGTGATACAACTAGTGTTATAGAAGATACACAAGAACCAGTCGAAGATACTGTTCCTACAGAATATAAGAATGCTTTAACAAAAGCTGAATCCTATTCTAAATTAATGCATATGTCCAAACAAGGCATATATGATCAATTGACTTCTGAATATGGAGAACAATTTCCAGCTGATGCTGCTCAATATGCTATTGACAATATAGATGCTGACTGGAATGCCAATGCTCTTGCCAAAGCGAAAGAATATCAAGAAACTCTAAGCATGTCTAAACAAGCAATATATGATCAACTAATTTCAGAGTATGGAGAAAAATTCACTCCTGAAGAAGCTCAATATGCTATTGACAATTTAGATTAAAATAATAAAAGAGAGAATTTTATAGCAATTATAAATTCTCTCTTTATTCTACTGATTTCAATGAATCTATCATATCTATTCTCTTTAAGATAAAGTATGTTATTACTTGGACTATAATACTAAATACTATAATAATTATAAATGATAGAATATAACTTAATGGTTTAATTATTTTTATAAATAGAATCTCATCAGTCTCTGCTATCATTAAGATGAAGGTATTTAGAGAAAAACCTAAGAATATTCCTACAATTATACCTACTATAGTTAAAATAATTGTCTCTCTATAGACATAACTAGATACTTCCTTATCCCTAAATCCTAAGACTTTTAGGGTCGCTATTTCTCTTTTTCTTTCATTAATATTAATAATTGTAAGATTGTATAAAACTGTTATAGCAAGAAAACTTGAGAAAGCAATTATTAGATAAACTATATTATTCATACCAGCAATAATATCATTAAACATATCCATATTATCTTCTGTATACTGTATCGCTCCAAAGTATCCTGTATCTAATAAATTATTAGATAGTTTTTCTTTATTAATAGAGTCATCTAGATTAACAAGATAACTATTAAACTCGTCATCATTAAATATCTCTTCATAATAAGTACTATTCATATACATAAAGTTACTTATATAGTTTTCAGTAATACCACTTACTTTAACGATAAATAGTTCATTATCACTATTTCTAATACTAATATTCTTTCCTACTTTAGCATCTAACAACTCTGCCATTTTCTCTGTAATAATAACTCCATCATCACTTAAGTTTAAAGCACTGCCATCAAGTGATTTTAAGGTTACATAGTCATTAATTTTGTCATTACTCATAAAGGCAATCAATGTAAAATCCAAATTCTTATTATTCGCTTTAAAAGTAAAACTAGATATATTAGTAGGTGTATAATCTGTTAAATTATTAAGAGATAAGCTCTTTGTAACATCATCTTTATTTACATCATCATTTAAAACAAGTGTGGCATCATAATGCTGTATTTCTCCATATTGGATATCTAATAAGTCACTTAAACTATCTTTAATACCAAAACCTGTAAGTAACAAAGCAGTACATCCTGCTATACCTAAGACAGTCATAAAGATTCTTTTCTTATATCTAAATAAGTTACGTAAGGTTATCTTCCAAGAAAAGGATAAATGTCTCCAGAATGGTCTAATTCTCTCTAATAATATCTTTTTACCATTTTTTGGAGAAGCTGGCCTTAGAATAGTAGCAGGTGCTAATCTAAAGTCCTTAGCAAGAGTAATAAAGACTACTATACTCATTAAGATAATGGTAGTTAAAACAATGATTAGACAAGCATAAGGATTAGCATAAGTAGATAATTTTGGTATTGTAAAGGATGCGGCATAGACAGTATAAAGTATTCTTGGTATTAAGGTATATCCAACACTTAAGCCTATAACAAGTCCTAAAATACAAGCGATAAATACATATAAAAGATAACTAAAGGAAATGGTTGATTTTCTAATACCTAAAGAGATAAAGGCCCCTATCTCACTACGTTCTTCTTCTATCATTCTATTCATCGTATTGAATGCCATAAGGAATGCTATTAGAATGAAGAATATTGGAAATACAGCAGCGATAGAATCTACTTTAGTAGCACTTTCATAAAAACTAGTATATCCTGTTAAATCACTTCTTGTTAATAAGTACCAAACAGGTTTCTCTATATTTTGTATTTCTTCTTTAGCATCATTTATCTCCGTCTCGTAGTTAGATATTTCTTCTAAATATAGATTATAGTTAGTATTATATTCATCATAACCTTCTTCTAACTCAATATAGCCCTCATCTATTTCTTTTTTAGCGCTATTTAATTCTTTTAGAGCATTATTATATTCCCTATTCCAAGTACTTAAAGAATTATTTAAAGTAGCTTCTTGCTCTTTTAAAGTATTATTGGTACTAATTAATGTTTCTATATTAGATTTATTAGTCTTTAATTCGCTTAATGTAGCATTTAATGTTTCATATAAACTATCACTAGGATCAAGTCCTTTTAATTGTTCTTCAAGACTACTTATATTAGTATTTATGGTATCAAGGGTAGGCTGCAAGCTCTCTACTGTAAGTCCTGCTCTACTTAAAGCATTATTAAACTCTGTCTTAGCACTTTCTAAAGCATTAAAGCCATTATTAATTTGAGACTCAGTATCTTCTTTAGTCTTATTTAGCGTATATAAATTACTGTTATATTCTTCTAGTCCTTCATCAAGTTTTATTTTATTAGAATTTAACTCAGTTAGAGCATCATTAAACTTAGTTTCATTTTCTTCTTTGACCCTATTAAGTTCATTTTGGGCTGCAGTTACTTTATCCATCGCCTCTTTAAGTATCTCTTCATATCTTGCTGTTTCTCTTAAAGGCTTCAACTTCATAAGTCTTTTATTAACTTTATCTATTATTTCATCATAACTATCACTATAAGATAACTTTTCTTTAGTATCTGAAGCTATTAAATATATTTCTGTATAATAATCAAGTTTAAAATTATCTTTAGGAACAAATATTAAACTATCAAGTTTTCCATCACCTACTGTCGATATACCTTTATTTTCATAGATATAACTACTACTATTAACAGTTCCTACTACTTTACAAGTATTATTCTTAAGATAAGTATCATCATCTACTTTAATAGTATCTCCTATCTTAAACTTCTCATCTTCACCAAGACACTCACTATTACTTTTAGGCATTCTACCATCAACTAAGGTTGGTTTACTAATATCTGATAAGGCACTTACTTTAACAGCATTACCATCGATTAGAGTATCAAAAGAATATGTCCCTTCTACTTCTTTTATTCCTTTTATATCTTTTAGTGATGCAATATCATCATCTGTTAGGCCCATCGTACTAACTATTTTAAAGTCATAGAGATTAGTCTCATCATAATAATTATCTAAAGTCTTAATCATATCACTTGCAGTTTCTCTAACACCGGCAAAGAAAGATGTACCTAAAATGACGATAAGTATTAATGATAAGAAACGTCCTTTAGACTTCCATATTTTTCTAAAACTATTCTTAAAGATTAACATTACCAATCAATCTCCTTAACAAGTTTAGGATGTTCATTAATAGTAACACTTTCTATCTTACCATTTTTAACTTTAATAACTTTATCGGCAATATCAGCGATAACAGCATTATGAGTAATAATTATAGTTGTTGTCTTAGTCTTATGACAAGTATCTTGTAATAGTTCGATTATCTTTTTACCAGTTTTAGAGTCTAAGGCCCCTGTTGGTTCATCACAAAGTAATAGTTTAGGATTTTTAGCAATAGCACGAGCGATAGAAACACGTTGTTGTTCTCCACCAGAAAGTTGAGCGGGAAAGTGGTCTTTTCTATCTAATAACCCTACTCTTTTTAAAGCCTTTTCACTATCCATAGGATGCTTACAAATTTGGCTAGCAAGTGATACATTTTCTAAAGCAGTTAAGTTACCTACAAGGTTATAAAATTGAAAGACAAAACCAATATCATAACGTCTATAATCAGTTAGTTTTCTACTGTTATATTTAGCGATATCATTATTATCAATAATAACTTTACCACTACTTGCTTTATCCATTCCTCCTAAAATATTTAAGATAGTTGTTTTCCCAGCACCACTAGGTCCTAAAACAACTGTTAGTTCTCCTTCATTAATATCAAAAGAAACATTATCTAAGGCTTTAATAGTAACTTCTCCCATTTTATAGATTTTAGTTAAATTCTTAACACTAATATAAGACATAAGTATCACCCTCTTATGATTACATTATACTATTTAAAGCTTAAAAAATATATAGTTTTTTGCAAAAGAAAAGAACTATTATCTATCCTTGTAGTTCTCTTAATATATTATGATTCCTTCTAACTGTACAACTAATATCTTTTTTAACTAATCTCTTTGTTTCTAAATTATATTCATCTTTAATATAATCTATTAATTCCTTAGTACTAGTTTTAAAAATTTCTTTAAAATAACTATAACCTTCTGGATATTTATCATAGAAGTTATATAAAGTTCTTACATCTTTTCTTATTAAAATATAAGGATTAAAGTAAATAAATGACTTTCTATCATTAAAAAAGGAAAGTTCAAAATCTATAATAGGTGCTAATCTAAAAGTATCATCAATAACAAATACTTCCATATTTCTAGCATATCTATCTATTTGTTCCATCATTAAGTCAACTGCTATTAACTTTAACATATCATCTTGTAGACTAGCATCTAAATAGGCAAAATAGCTATCATCAAAGTGTTTAGTTTTCTTTCCATATTCAAAATTATCATCTGGCCTAAAATGTATATAATCTTTATTATGATAGTTTGGGGTTAATATTTTACTTTTAAATATTCCTTTATGTTTAATAATTAAATCTGTAGTATTAAGATTAATTTTACTACATAAATATCTACCAATAATTTCATTATATAAAAACTTATTATCTATTTTTTTACTAAAATAATATTTATCATCTTGTTCTATAAGATAATCTTTATAAAGATTTAAATATTCCCATTTACTAATGCCAAGCTTCTTAATAAAATCATCATCACTATAATCTAATAATTTATTTGTTTTTCTTTCTTCAAACACTATGTTATCTCCTATCTAATTGTCTTTAATAGCCTTTTGTTTTTAGCTGTTACACTTTCATATCTTTCTTTTATTTCATCTTCTACTTTTATAGGATAATTTGTTTCTATATAATTTATAAGTTCATTGCTATCAATATCAAATATATCTATAAAATATTTATAAGCTTCTGGAAAATCATTTAAAAATCTATCTATGTTTTCTACATCTTTAGGTATACTAACATAGGGATTATAGTAACAAGAAAAATAATAATCAAAACTTTCTACAAAATCTATAATGGGGGTGAGGTGTAGAGAGTTATTATTTAATTCTTCTTCCATATTATCAGAACATCTATCGGTTTGTTCCATCATCATATCAATAGAGATTAATTTAAATTGTTCTTTTTGATAGGCTTTAGGTAAGACTTTTAGTTTGCTAACATTATATTGATGATGATAAGCAAGTTCAATATCATCTTTTTGATATTGATATTTTAACTCTTCTTTTCTATAGTTAGGAGTAACCATCTTTAATTCACCTTTATCCAATAATAAATCTAATTGTGTTGTTTCTAGTCCTATTTTAGTACATAAGTATCTGCCAACTATTTCGTTGCAACAAGCCCGTTCATCTGCTTTTTTCATATAGTAATAGCCATCACTAAGTTCTACTAAATAAATATTAATTCCTAAAGGACTCAAATAATTATTTTTAGTTATATTTAATTTTTTATAGAAAGAATCATCTTCGCTATAGAACTTTCTTCTAATAACATCAGTTCTAATTTTATCACTAGTTATATCTATCATTGTAATATACCCCTTTCTCTAGAGGCATATTATACCAAAAAAAGAAAGAAATATCAATTACTTCTTTCCTTCTTTAAATGTTTCACTTAAGACTGTTCCTGCTGTTACTAAGTTTTGTAAATCACTAGGAACTATTATCTTAGTAGACTGTCCATTAGCAACTTTTACCATGGCATCATAGCTCTTTAGTTTTAAGACTGAAGCATCTGCTTTAGCATCTTTAAGTAGTCTAATACCTTCAGCTTCAGCATTTTTAATTTTAATAATTGCTTCTGCTTCACCTTCTGCTTTCTTAATAGCTGCTTCTTTCTGGGCTTCTGCTCTTAAAACTGTACTTTCTTTTTCTCCTTCAGCGATTAGAACTGCAGCTTTCTTCTCTCCTTCTGCTTGTAATATCTTCTCACGTCTTTCTCGTTCTGCTCGCATTTGTTTTTCCATCGCTTCTTGAATATCATGAGGAGGGATAATATTTTTTACTTCTACTCTATTTACTTTAATACCCCAAGGATCAGTCGCTTCATCAAGAATTGATCTCATCTTGGAATTAATAATATCTCTTGATGTTAAAGTTTGGTCAAGTTCCAACTCACCAATAATATTACGAAGTGTTGTTGCCGTTAAATTTTCAATGGCATTAATAGGATTTTCAACACCATATGTATAAAGTTTAGGATCAGTTATTTGAAAATAAACAACTGTATCTATTTGCATTGTAACATTATCTTTAGTTATAACTGGTTGAGGTGCAAAGTCTTTAACTATTTCCTTTAATGATACAGTAGATGCTACTCTATCAATAAATGGTACTACATAGTGAGGCCCTGTACCAAGGGTCTTGTAATAAGTACCAAGACGTTCAACAACTTTCGCTTGTGATTGGGGAATAACTTTTACTCCCAAAATAACTATTACTATAATTACTATTAATATAATCCAAAACATTTTAATCACTCTCCTTAAATTCTTCTACTTTTAGTTTTACTCCATTAATAGATAATACTTTAACTTTACAGTTTTCTTTTATCTCTTTATCACTATATGCACTCCATCTTTTACCTAGAACTTTAACTTCACCTATTCCATCTTTTTCTATCTTTTCTGTAACTACTCCCACTTTACCAATAACTCTATCTAAATTAGTAGGTACTACATCTTTCCTTTTTATTTTCTTAACGAAAGGTTTTGTTAAAAGTAATAAAAGAATTGATGTTATAGTAAAGACAGCAAGATGTATCATAATGTTATCAGTAACTAAAGATACAAATGTTGCAATTATTGCCCCTATGGCAAACCAAATAGATACTAAGTTTACTGTTGCAAGTTCAAATAATGCTAGAATAACAAATAATACTAACCAAAAAAGTGTCATAATACTTCCTCCTTACCTAAAATATACTATAATTTTAAAAAAAATACTACAAAAAGAAACTTTTTCTTACATATTTTTTAAAATTATGCTAAAATCTTTAAGGAAACAGGTTTGATGGTTAAATTGGAAACGAAACATCTTTAAAGATGATAACGAACAACACATTGGTTAAACAATGCTGTTTTTATATTGTAGGAAAGGAGGTTAACTATGCCTGAGACTAAATTACAAGACTTTATTTATACTTTAATAATGGCTTTTGTTATGGTATATGTAATGATTTGTTATAATATTGCTATTCATACTGGAGGATTAAGTAACTTTGTATTTTTAGAAGCTTTTAATGAATTAATATATATGTGGCCTATCGCTATTATTTTAGAGTTTTTCTTAATAGGTAAAATTGCTCATAAATTAACATTTAAAGCTCTTGATCCTAAGAAAACACCTAGTATTCTTATAAGTTATGGTATATCTATTGTAATAGTTACTTTTATGTGTCCTATTATGAGTTTAGTTGCTACTATTCTTATAAATAAACCTAGTCTTGATATCTTTATATCTAGTTGGTTACAATCTATGGTCTTAAGTTTTCCTATGGCTATGTGCTTTCAATTATTTTATGCAGGACCAATTGTTAGATTTATCTTTAATTTATTTAAAAACAAACTAAGTAAAAAAGCCTAGTTTGTTTTCTTTATTATTTTAAATTTCTCTTCTTCTTTATAATCCAAATCAAAAATAGGATTATTATCTAAGACTGATGGATAATAAATATATCGATTAGTTCTTTTTATATAATCTTTTGTAAATAAAGTCTCTAACTCTTCCCTAGTTAATTCTTTTAACGGTTCTTCGACATTAAAGGGTGCTGAGTAAATTTTCAGCATTCTTTTTTGCTGGTCTAAAAAGATTAGTAATAATT
>CALVIV010000036.1 GCA_944331935.1 uncultured Bacilli bacterium
TATACAACAATCAAAAAATGAGGAAACCTATATATAATAAGGGATTCCTCATTTTTACTGTCAAAGTCAAGATATATTCTCTCATATATCTTTCCATTTGTCAAATACTAAGTTAAATTGTATAATGATAATAAGGAGGGATAATATGACACCCTATGGATATGATAAACCATTAGAAGCATTTGGTAAACCTTTTGTTCCAGATGTAAAACCAGGTAAAAAGTTTATTAAAAGAGTAGAGAAAGATTTACCATTAGACTCTAATAATCTTTCTATTGCCTTAAAACTTTATAATAACTTAAATGAAGTAGTAGAATTCTCAGAAAAGTTTGAAGCTTTTGGACAAGATTTAAGTTTAGACTTTTTAAAAAGAATTTATGAAAAGCCTATAAATAGTATTAATTTAACAGATAATCAAGTAACATGTAAAAACTGGGCCGAACTTTATGCTTTCTTCTTAACTAAGCATAATATTCCTTGTGTAGTTAATATTAGTGGAGTTCATTATAGCATTTATCTTAAAGAAGAAGGATATATTTTTAATGCTGATGCTACTATAATAAATAAAGATAAAAACGATAACTATAAAATGGATGATTTAACAAGAAGTAAGTTAGGACTAAGACCAAGTGGTTTTAATGCTTTAATTAGTGATGAGGAATTAGGTGCTAAGAAAGTTAATGTTTATGATTTAGGCCTTAATCTAGACAAATCAACAGAAATAGATTATGTTAATTTTGAAGATAGAACTAATGCAATTATTAAAAATCTTACTAATTGTAAAACATTTGAAATACGTAATATACCAGAAATAACAGATGAGGTTACAGATAACTTTTCTTTAATTAATAATTTATTACTAGAAGAAGATTTAGGTAGTGTTTCTGCTATTGCTTATATAAATACCTTAATAAAAGTATTATTTTCTAAGGAACAACAGCAACATCTAGCTTATGTTCAAGTAAAAGATAAGGGTAAATCTAAAGAAGAAAAATATACTGAAATAATTAATTATAATCCTAAAGAAGATAGAAAACATAGACACGATTATACAATGGGTATTCCTAATCTAGAAGGATATAACTTTATCTATAGAGATGGTTCCTTAGAATTGTTAACAAAAGGAAAAGCTCGTAAAGTTATAGAAACGTCTATGAAAATAGATATGGATATCCTTAGTAATAAAGGAGGAAGTCTATGAATTATTTAAGAGAATTAGTAACAAAAAAAGTAAAGATGTTAGAAACTGCAAATACTATAGAAGAGTTAGAAGATTTAAAGAAATATAGATTAATAGAAGAACTATTAAAAGATGATGCTTGTTTCTTTAAAATTAATAGTTCTATTGCATATTCTATATTAATAGAATTAGGTATAGATAATCCTTTAGATTACTATAAAAAATTAATTAGTTATAAAGAATACATAAAAAATAAAGAAAAATTTAATTTGTAGCAAAAAAAGCACTTGCCTCTTTTTAAAATTATGATACAATATATATGTATCTGTTTTGCGGATGTAGTTTAGTGGTTAGAATATGGCCTTGCCAAGGCTGTGACGGGGATTCGATTTCCCTCATCCGCTCCATAATGAAATTAACTTACGGACTAAATATGGTTCGTAAGTTTTTATATTATAATAGTTATTTTGCATTTTGAATTAAAAAATTATATTTACTTGCATGTCTTAATTCATCAGTCATAATAGACATAAGTAGGGTATAACTATTTCCACTTGGCATTGTTCCTAATATTCTTCGATATTTAACAACCGCATTTAGTTCACCAAATAAAGCATTTTCCAAATTAGTTTTATAATCCATATTGTTCTTTGAAATATTTGGCATTACTTCCTCTTTATTTGCTAAAGTCTGACCTGTAAATTCATAATATAAATTTCTTAATATTTGATTATGCTTTCTTTCATCATCTCTAATACTTTTTATAATATTTTTTTCTTTAGTAGTAGGTGCTTGTTCAATTAGATTATCATAAAATATTTCATCATTTTTTTCATCTTGCACAGATTTATTTATTAACATAATCGCCTGATTTAAAGTAATTATTTCCTCATTATTTATTTGAGATTCCATATTACGATAATTTAAGTCATAATATGGATTATACATATTATAATTGCCTTGATACATTTTTATTCCTCCTTGCAATATTATAATATGTACTTTTTTATTAATTGCCATTAATTATTTTGAACATTCCCTGATAAATATACTGATAAATTTCCATCAGAACAATATGTTGCTAAAAATATATTGTTAGTTTTTGTAATCCCTTGTTTCTTTAACTTTTTAAGCAACCATGCCTCATCAAATCCTAATTCTTGTAAATTTTCTTGCATAATCTTTCCATCTAATATTAGATTTGTAAGAATTTCTTCTTCTTTAGGCTTTATATTAAAATCACTTGGATTAGCTGGCCTTTTGTCACTATAGGGAAGAAAATTAATCTTTCCATTTTCCTCTAATAATGCTGTTTTAATATCACTTAAATTAAAAAATCCATTTGTTCTACATTGCACTAAGAATTCATTTAAATCTATCTTAGCCTTTTTAAAGTTTTCTTTAAATAGAGTTCCATCATCATATAAAATTAAAGTTTTCCCTGAAAGAAAAGGGCGAAGTTTTACAAATTTAGTATTTAAAATTGATACTATTAAAGTTATTAGAGCATATACAATCATTGCAATTACAGGCTGTACAAAATTATCCTCTAAGGAAGTAGATAGTTCCGCTGCTATTGACCCAATAGTTATAGTAATAAAGTAATCAAAAATACTTAATTGTGACATTTCTCTTTGCCCCATTATTTTTGTTAGAATAAATAAAAGAGTAATTGAACCTATTGATAAACATATAATTTTTAATATTGTCATAGTTATCACCTTATAATTATTTTCTTTAATAATAATTTGTTCAATTTATTGGTATAATGTTTTATTTTTATAGAGTTATATTTAATTTAAATCTCTTTTCTAAATACATTAGTATCTCTAATAACAAAACCAGTCTTTAAATATAAGTGATTTGCCACTTCTCTAGAAGACCTAGAAGTTAATTCTATATAACTAATATTATCATCTTTTGCCATATTAAAAATAAATTCTAACAATTTAGTTGCAATACCAGCATTTTGATAATTACTATCAACACAAACATAAGAAAGAAAATAATAATAACTATTTTTAAAAGGGTTATGTAACTTATCAATTCTAATATAACCAACTATTTTTTTATTAAGTAAAGCAACTATTCCAAAGCTATTAAGATTATCATCAATACTTTTTATATTATCACTAATATTAAAGTTATCCTTTAATAGTTTTATAACTTCATTAAAATTATCATTAACATATTTTCTAATAATTAAATTATCCATAAACTTCCTCCAAACTATCTTTTCTAATGTAATTATACCAATTATTTACAGAAAACTACAAAAAAAATAATATTTTCCTGTATAATATAAATGGAGGTATGTTTATGGTAAAAATAAAAAACAACTATATAAAAATAATTTTATCTTATATTGTGATTATTTTAGGGGCCATGCTAGCAGCATATTCATTAAATACATTTCTAATCCCTAATAATATTCTAGATGGGGGAGTAACAGGTATTTCTATCATTGTTTCTAAAGTATTTTCTATACCGATGAGTTTACTTGTTATTCTTATTAATATTCCTTTTGTTTATATAGGATATCGTAATTTAGGAAAAAGTTTCTTAATGAGAACAATAGTTAGTATGTTAACATTTTCTCTTGCTCTTAGTTTCTTTGAATCATTACATGAAGTTACAGATGAAATATTACTTGCCACAATCTTTGGAGGAGTCTTACTAGGAATAGGAGTAGGACTAGTTATAAGATTTGGAGCTTGTGTTGATGGAACAGAATCAGTTGCCCTTGTTATAAGTAAGAAAACATCTTTATCAGTAGGGCAAATAGTAATGATATTTAACTTTGTTATTTATAGTATTGCCGCTCTAACCTTTGGAATAGATAGAGCCCTTTATTCAGTCTTAACTTACTTTATAACTTATAAAGTAATAGACCTTGTCTCAGAAGGCTTAGAACAAGCGAAAGCGGCTTTAATTGTAACAGAAAAGGGAACAGATATGGCTAATGAGATATATAAAAGACTTGGAAGAACTGTAACTAAAATAAATGGTAGTGGTCTTTTATCAGGAGAAAAAGAAGTAATGTATTGTGTCTTAACAAGAATAGAAGTCTTTGAACTTAAAAAGATTGCTAATGAAATGGATGAGAGTGCTTTTATAACAATATTAGATGTCTCTGATATTATAGGTAATCATATAAAATCTACTAAAAGATTAAAAAGTAAAAAGAATACTACCAAAATAAAAGAAGTATAATCTTTATCATAAAATACATATAGTTAAAGTGTAAGGAGTTGATACTTTGACTATATATACAGTAAAGCGTGGTGACACCCTTTATGCTATTGCTAGAAAATTTGGTACAACAGTAAGAGATATAACTGATTTAAATGGCTTATCTAATGTAAATCGTTTAATGATAGGACAAGCCTTAGTAATACCAACAACTATAAAGCCTGGTATTTTAGTAAATGGTTATTCCTATCCAACTATTAGTGATACAACTCTAGCCTTAACACTACCTAGTTTAACTTTTATAAGTATCTTTAGTTATCAAGTAACTAGTGATGGTAATTTAAAACAGATAAATAATAATAGAGTAATAACAGCAGCGAAAGATACTAATACACTTCCTATGTTAGTTATGACCAATATAGGTTCTACTGGTAGATTTGAAAGTGACCTAGCCCATGCCATTTTATCAAATGAAGCCGTTCAAGAGAGATTAATTAATAATTTAGTTACTACCCTTAGAAACAAAGGTTATGCAGGAGTAGATATTGATTTTGAATATGTATATCCTATGGATAGAGAGTTATATAATAGCTTTTTAGAAAAAGTTGTAACAAGACTACGTGAAGAAGAATTTATCATTACGACCGCCCTTGCTCCTAAAGTAAGAGCAAATCAAGTAGGAACGTTATATGAAGCCCATGATTATGCAACTCATGGAAGACTAGCAGACCATGTTATTATAATGACTTATGAATGGGGCTATACTTATGGACCACCTATGGCCGTCGCTCCTATTAATCAAGTAGAAAGAGTAATACAGTATGCTGTTACCGAAATACCTAGTAAAAAGATTTTAATGGGAATACCAAATTATGGTTATGACTGGACTTTGCCTTATGAACAAGGTAGACCTGCTAAATCGATATCTAATACTAATGCTGTTGCCTTAGCCGCTGAAAAAGGGGTAGAAATACAGTTTGACCCTGTAGCAAAAGCTCCATACTTCTATTACAAAGATGAAAGTGGTACTCTACATATCGTCTGGTTTGAAGATGCTAGAAGTATAAAAGCTAAGTTAGACCTTGTTACCAAGTATAATCTAGGTGGTATTTCTATTTGGACAATCATGAATTATTTCCCACAGATGTATGCTGTTTTAAATGATAATTTTAAAGTAGAGAAGGGATAAAAAGGGAAAAGACTTATGCTAATAAAGTCTTTTTTATATAGAAAAAAACTTTATTATTTGAGTTACTATATAAATATTTACAGTATTTCTTGATTTTATTATGATAGATGTGCTAATTTTGTATTGAAGAGTTCTTAGTTGATTGCAATATTTGTTAGAAACTTTACATTTTAGGAGGTTTTATTTTATGGATGATATTAGTAAATTACAAAAGATGATTGATGAATGTAATGATATTGTATTTTTTGGTGGGGCTGGTGTTTCAACAGAAAGTGGTCTAAAAGACTTTAGAAGTAAAGATGGACTTTATAATATGAAGTATAAGTATCCTCCAGAAGAAATTTTAAGCCACAGCTTTTTTATAAATAACACAGATGAATTTTATAAATTCTATAAAGATAAAATGAATGCCTTAAACATTTTACCAAATGTATGTCATAAATATTTAACTAAATTAGAAAAAAATGGTAAATTAAAAGCAATTATTACTCAGAATATAGATGGCCTACATCAAAAATCTGGTAGTAGTAATGTTTTAGAGTTGCATGGTACTATTTATAAAAACTATTGTCTTAAATGTGGTAAACAGTATGATGCTCCCTATATATTTAATAGTGAAGGCATTCCTAAATGTGAATGTGGGGGAATTATTAAACCAAAGGTAGTTTTATATGAAGAAGCACTCGATGATGAAGTAGTAGAAAAAGCAATTGATGAGATTAGTAAAGCAGAGTTATTAATAGTTGCTGGGACTTCTTTAACAGTTTATCCAGCTAGTAGTTTTGTTAGATATTTTAAGGGAAAATATTTAGTTATTATTAATAACGATGAAACAAATTATGATGGTATAGCAGATTTAGTTATACATAAGAGAATTGGTGATGTTTTTAAACAATTAAAAATATAGGTGCTTATTATTGACACCTATTTTTATATGTATTTATATGAACAAAAAAACTCTCATAAAGAGAGTTAATAATCTAACTGGTCGGGAAGACAGGATTTGAACCTGCAACCCCTTGGTCCCAAACCAAGTGCTCTACCAAGTTGAGCCACTTCCCGATATAATGGTGCGCTCGAAGGGATTCGAACCCCTGACCTTTTGGTTCGTAGCCAAACGCTCTATCCAACTGAGCTACGAGCGCAGCTACATAGGTCTTTCTTTAAAACTGATACTATATTATCACTGTTTTCTCACTTCGTCAAGTATAATCTGAAAATTTTCTTTTCTAAAACATTATATGTATGATATCATAATTATATGAGGAGGATGATAAAATGAAAATATTAGTAACAGGAGGCCTAGGCTTTATTGGAAGTCATACTTGTGTAGAACTATTAAATGCAAATTATGAAGTTGTTATTATAGATGATTTATCTAACTCTAGTATTGATGTTTTAGATAAAATTGAAGAAATAACTTCTAAAAGACCTAAGTTTTATGAGATAGATGCCTGTGATAAAGAAAAAGTCAGAGTTGTATTTAAAGAAAATAAAATAGATGCCGTTATCCATTTTGCAGGATATAAAGCAGTAGGTGAATCAGTTAGTGAGCCATTAAAGTATTATCGTAATAATTTAGATTCAACTCTTACATTATTGGAAGTAATGAAGGAAGAGAATTGTCATAATTTTGTCTTTTCATCAAGTGCTACTGTCTATGGTAGTCCTAAAGAATTACCAATTAAAGAAGATTTCCCTCTATCTACAACCAATCCTTATGGTACCACAAAATTAATGATAGAGAGAATTCTTAAAGATGTTAGTAATGCTGATAAAGATTTATCTGTAATTGTGCTAAGATACTTTAATCCAATAGGAGCCCATAAGACAGGATTATTAGGAGAAAAACCTAATGGTATTCCAAATAATTTAATGCCATATATTGTTAGAGTTGCAAATAAAGAACTACCAATTCTAAGTGTATTTGGAGATGACTATGATACACCTGATGGTACAGGAGTAAGAGATTATATCCATGTTGTAGACCTTGCTAAAGGACATATAAAAGCCCTAGAGAAATGTGTTAACTTTAAAGGAATAGAGTATTATAACTTAGGAACAGGAACAGGTTATAGTGTTCTAGATTTAGTTAAAACATTTGAAAAGGTAAACAATGTTAAAGTACCATATAAAATAGTAGAAAGACGTCCTGGTGATATCGCGGCTTGTTATGCAGACCCTACTAAAGCTTATAAAGAATTAGGCTTTAAAGCAGAATATGGTATAGAAGATATGTGTAAAGACTCATATAACTTTATACTTAAGAATAAGTCCAACTAGGACTTTATTTTTTTCGCAAAATATGATATAATATAGCCACTAAAAGGGGATGAGGTTATGGGTGATTATGAATTTAAAGAAGAAGTAATGAGAAAAGCCGATAAACAAGTTTTAGAACAAGTATTGATGTATTTTAAGCATCTTGCAATTCGTTATAATTTACCTTATAAAGAACTAACTAAACTACAAGATACCTTTATTTATAACTATGTAGAATTATCTAAATATCAAAAAGATGAAGTATCACTACTTTTAAAACAAAAGAATTGTAACCAACAGGCTTTATTAAATGAGTGTATTTATGAAGCATTATCATCTAATCCTTTAATAAATATAGAAGATGTTCCACTTATAAATAAAGCAACTAATGATAAAGATAAAATGATATTAGAAACAACAGTTGGAACTATTAGATTAGGAAAAGCAAGTGAATATTTTAAAGATACTAAGTCATCATACATCTTTAATAAAAAACTAACAGGAGAGTGTTTTGACAGAACTTTAGAGTTTGTTAAGGAAAATGAAGCATATGATGCTATTGTTAGTTATGTCCCTAATATCTTTGTAGGAGGACATTACCATGCTTATGCTAAATGTAATGATACCATTGTAGACTCCGCTAGTAATGCTATTTACTTTGATAATACAGGAAACTTAATAGAACAAGGAGATATTATCTTTACTGATAAATATACTAATATTGGTGGAAATATAGGAGAAGAAACACCTCATTTATTAGCTAAAGCCTTAAAATAACTACTGAACTTATATGCTCAGTAGTTTTCTTTTACAAATATTCTTTTAACTTTTTAATAATATCATCTTGAAAATCTTTAAAGTCATTAGCAAGTTCCAAGACTTTATCATCAATTTCTTTATCTTTATACTTCTTTAATTTTTTCTCTAAATCAATGCTTCCCATAGATACACCTTTAATAAGCATATCAGCCATAGCAGAGTCACTATTATCATCTTTAACCTCTTTATCAATACCCATATTAGCCATTACTTTAGAAACAAGACCATTTTTTTCTTTTTTACAGTTATTCTTATTTAATATCTTTTTAGCATCTTTAAAGTATCTCTCATATCCTTTAATGATATCTTCAACAGTATCCTTAATTTTGTTATCCTTTTTCTCTAAAGTATTACTAAGCTTAGTTAAAGTAGAAATAGCCATTTCACTGTCTTTATAAATATGATTAACAATTTCTAAACTTTCATCCATTTAAATCATTCCTTTCATCTTTAATATGAACTTTTTTTTAAACTTTTATTCCAAATATTTATAGAACTTGATATAATTAAGAAGGTAGAGGAAGTGAAAAAAATGTTAAAAGATTTAAATAATATTTCTATAAATTGCCAGAGTAGTATTAAGATTAGTGATGGCTTAACTATTTATTTTGACCCATATGATATTAAAGAAAAAATAAATAATGCCGATTATATTTTTATAACCCATTCACATTGGGACCATTTTGATTTAGATTCTATAAATAATTTAGTAAATGAAAAAACTATTATAATTGGACCATCCAGCATCATAGAAAAGTTAGATAGTAATTACAAGACTTTAGAAGTAAAACCAGAAAATATATATAACTTAAATAACATATCATTTATGACAGTACCTGCTTATAACGTAGATAAAGAATATCATCCTAAAGATGCAGGATATGTTGGTTATATTGTAACTTTAAATAATGTTACATATTATATTGCAGGAGATACTGATGTCTTAGATGAGTTAAAGGTAATAAAAGCAGATGTTATTTTCTTACCAGTAGGTGGGACTTATACAATGACTAAGGAAGAAGCCGTAGAACTTGCTAATACCATAAAACCTAAATATGCTATTCCTATTCATTATGGTCTTGCTGTAGGAGATGAGTTAGATGCAAAATACTTTGTTAATAATATAGATAAAGAAATAGAAAGTAAAATATTTTATTAAAAGGGGTAAATCATGATAGAGTTTAAAAATGTCTTTAAAAAATATAAAAATAATACTGTTCTTTCTAATATTTCGTTTAAAATAGAAACAGGAAATATCGTTTGTTTAATAGGAGAGAGTGGTTGTGGAAAAACTACAACTTTAAAGATGATTAATAGATTAATTAATCCTACTAAAGGACATATTTTAATAGATGGAGAAGATATACTTGCGAAAAATGTTATTGAACTAAGAAGAAATATCGGTTATGTTATCCAACAGACAGGGCTTTTTCCTCATCTTACAATTAGAGAAAATATAGAGTTAATCGCTAAATTAAAGAAAATGCCAGAAGAAGATATTAATAAAAAAACTAAAGAAATGATGGATATGGTAGGACTTGATTTATCTTATTTAGATAGATATCCTACCGAATTATCAGGAGGACAGCAACAGCGAGTTGGTGTGGCAAGAGCTTTTTTAACAGACCCTTCTATAATACTTATGGATGAACCATTTTCGGCATTGGACCCTATGACTAGGAACTCTTTACAAGATGAGCTTATAAGAATTCAAGAAAAATTTAAAAAGACGATAGTCTTTGTTACTCATGATATGGATGAAGCCATCAAAATAGCTGATAAAATCTGTATTATGGATGGAGGACATATTATTCAGTATGATACTCCTGAAAATATTTTAAAACATCCTAAGAATAAGTTTGTTAGTAACTTTGTAGGACCTAAGAGAATATGGACTTCCCCTGAATTTATTAAAGTAAAAGATATTATGTTAAAAAATCCTGTCACTTGTCGTGAAAACTTATCTTTGTTTAGATGCCTTACAAAAATGAGAAACTTAAAAGTAGATACATTAATGGTTGTAGATAGTAAGAAAAAATATTTAGGCTCAATTATTATAGATGAATTATCACCTAGTTCTAATCTAAAGAAAAGTGCTAGTAACTATATATCTAAAAACTCTATTAGTGTTAAAGAAACAGACTCTCTTTTAGATGTATTAAATGTAGTAACAAATGCTAAGACTACAACTATTCCTGTAGTTAATTCTAAAGGTATCTTACAAGGTTTAATTACAAGAGGTAGTCTTCTTACTTCCTTAAGTAGTCAATTCTTAGAAGGGAGTGATGAGTAATGGAGTTTTTAGAGTATATTGGAAATAACATTGATGAGATTATCTCTTTATTAATAGAACATGTTGAATTAACTTTTTTATCAGTCTTACTTGCTATTGTAATAGGTGTTCCTATTGGTATTTTAATAAGTTATGTTAAAAAGATTAATAAACCAGTTTTAGGTGTTGCAAGTGTTATTCAAGCGATACCTAGTATGGCTCTTTTAGGCTTTGCTATTCCTTTTCTTGGCATTGGTACAACACCTGCTATTGTTATGGTAGTTTTATATTCCTTACTACCAATTATTAAGAACACTTATACAGGTATTAGTAATATTGATAGTAATATGATAGAGTCAGCCACTGGTATTGGTCTAACTAAATGGCAAATACTTTATAAAATTCAAATTCCTCTAGCCTTACCAGTAATTATGGCAGGAATTAGAATAAGTGCCGTTACAGCGGTAGGTCTAATGACAATGGCAGCCTTTATCGGTGGAGGAGGTCTAGGTTATCTTGTCTTTTCAGGTATTAGAACTGTTAATAATTATCAAATACTAGCAGGAGCGATACCAGCATGCCTTTTAGCATTGGCAGTTGACTATATTATCGGTATAGTTGAAAAACTAGTAACCCCTATAAGCCTTCAAAAAAATAATGATTTAGATAAAAAGTTACTAAAGAAGAAAAGATTACATCAAAAGATTATCTTGCTAGTAACTGCTATCATAGTAGTTATAATATTCGCTTATACATTCATATCATCAAATAGAAATGATAATGCTATTGTTGTTGGAAGTAAAGATTTTACAGAACAAAATATTCTTTGTTATATGGTTAGTGATGCGATTAAAGATAAAACTGATTATGATACTGTTGAAAACTGTAATTTAGGTGGTACCCAAGTATGTTTTGAAGCTTTAAAAAGAGGAGATATAGATTTATATATAGACTATACTGGTACTGTCTATGGCGATACTCTAAAATATGAGCCAATTACTGATATAGAAAAAGTTTATAATACGGTTAAGAGTGACTTAGATAGTAAATATAATATTGAAGTATTAGACCAAATGGGCTTTAATAATACCTATACTCTTGCTGTTAAACAAGAAACTGCTAATCTCTATAACCTAAAGACAATGAGTGATTTATCACGTGTTTCAAGTAATCTTGTTATCAGTCCAAGTCTTGAATTTATAAATAGAGAAGATGGACTAAATAGAGTAAGTAGTGTTTATGGTTATAACTTTAAAGATATTATTGGCATAGATGGTAGTCCAAGATATACTGCTTTAATAAATAATGAAAGCGATGTTGTAGATGCCTTTGCTACAGATGGACTTTTAAAGAAATTTAATCTTGTTGTCTTAGAAGATGATAAAAATGCTTTTCCACCATATTATGCAATACCACTCATTAGAAGTGATACTTTGGAAGAGTATCCAGAAATAGAAGAAGTACTAAGTAGTCTTGGTAGTAAGTTAAATAATGATATTATGAGTGAGTTAAACTATAGAGTAGATGAACTAGGAGAAAATCCAAGAGATGTGGCAAGAGAATATCTTGATAGTATAGATTTTTAAAGAGATAGGGACTTGAAAATAAGATATATTTATGATATTATGAATATGTAAAGAAAATTTACATATAACTAAAAAAGAGGAATACCTAGTTTTGCATCATGGGTATTTATCTCAATAAAATGAGTTCACCCTTATACAGTGATGTATAGGGTGTTTATTTATATAATATTAAAAGTACTATTATTAGTAATAATATCGTTATTAATAAATCTTTCTTGCTCATAAGCAAGTCTCCTTTCTAACCATTAGAAATGGAAAATAAGGAGATAAACACCCATACTAAGTATTCCTAATTAAATGATAGCATAAATGCATCTATAAAACAATCGAACAAGATACATTTTTTAACAGAAATTTTATTTACAATTATAAAGAAAGGAAAGGTTAACAATGAAAATAAAATATAATGTTTCTAATATGCATTGCACAGGATGTGAAAATAGAATAAAAAACTCTTTAAAAATGATAAAAGGTGTTAAGAGTGTTCTAGCAGACTATAATACTGGAGAAGTTATTGTAGAGCTTAAAAATGAGAAAGTAAGTGAAAAGATTAAAGACCTACTTAATAATCTTGATTTTCCTGTAACAAATGAAGAAGTAGTTAAATAAAATACTTAGACTAAAATTAATCTAAGTATTCTTTTATTTTACTGTAACTATTAACTAAAACTTCTTCTATACCTCTTTTACAATTAGCAGGAGAAGGTGAAGGTAATTTAAAAGCTTCTATTCCTATATCTTTAAGAAGATATTTATTATATAAACTATATGCCTTAGTTCCAGTTGTAAATATCGCTTCTATCTTACTTTCATCAACAATTTTCTTAATATCATTAGGTACAACATCTTTAATACTACTATCACTAGATGCTGTTATATTACAACTATATACGACATCAAAAAGAGCGATTTTATGAGTTAAAAGAAACTTTTCTCTATCTTGATTAGAACTCCCAATATCCTCATTAAATACTTTTCCTAAAGTAGACCAAAATCTATTTTTAGGATTTCCATAATAAAAATTATTCTCTCTTGATTTAATAGAAGGAAAACTTCCTAATATTAAAACTTTAGATTCACTATTATAAATTGGTTTTAATGGATGAACTACTTTCAAAAATATCACCTCATGTGTTAGTATAATTATATAAAGTATTTTTGTAAAGGTGATGTTTTATGCAAGATATAAATTATTTACTATATAGATTATCTAAATCAAAGTTTAGAAGTAGTTTTCATCTTAAAGAAAAGGATATAGAATATATTGATAAGAAAGGTCTAGATAAGATTAAAGAGCATGCCTATGACTTTATAAATAAAAGGTTAAAGCCTAGTTTTATTCCAAATGATGGTAAACAAACACCTATGAGAGGGCATCCTGTTTTTATTGCAGAACACGCTACTGCAACTTGTTGTAGAGGTTGTCTAAATAAATGGTATGGCATTCCTAAAAATAGAGAATTAACTGATATGGAAGTAGACTATATTGTAAAAGTAATTATGATGTGGATAGAAAATGAATATAAGAAAAGATAGCAATGACGATTTTTAGCTATCTTTATTATAATCCATATCTTTTTATTACAAAAATTAAGGCTTTTTAACTAACTTCTTTTCTTCATTAAGTATACTAGAGTTCTTAACATATCTACCCCTTAGTAGGTTAAATTTTATTTCATTTAAAATATAATCTTCATTTCCAAAATATATCTGATTTAAATAAGTATCATATATATAGCCTTTATCGAATTGAAGTGTCATTTGAATAGCAGTTGGCATTGGTTGATTAAAGTTCAAATCAGATAAAGAAGGAACATATATGTGTAATATTTTACTTTTTTCTTGTTCGCAACTATATTTATGACTATGACCATGAAGAACAATTGATGATTTTGATTTAATTACTTTACTTTTATGGGTGATATGGAATAGTTGTATTTGATCATTTTTAATATCTATACGCTATGTTGTAGAATTTGAGGGATGATAGTGATAATCTTCATAGACATCATAGAAATCTAATATACTATGATTGTC
>CALVIV010000037.1 GCA_944331935.1 uncultured Bacilli bacterium
ATTAGTTCATAATATATGTTCTTTGACAATTTGAAAAAATATTATAGAAATTTACACACTAGTCTTGACAAGGCCTCATTTAACTGAGTTGAAAAGAAGGCATAACTTATCGCTAGGACTAATAATATAATTATTATTATACATATTACTATAGTTATTATTTTTTTCTTTTTATTATCTTTATTCATCAAAAACACCTACCTTATTGTTGCTACTAGACGGAAAGAATCACTAAGATTAGAATCACCTATATTATAAGAGTTAACTCTAAAGTTAAAAATACCTGAAACATCCATAGCATCAAATGCTCCACCCCGCAATATCCATGGATAATCTCCATTTACCATTATCCTTGCATCATTATACCACCTTGCTGTTTCTGATAATGCATGACTTAAACATTCACTTCCGTTACATGCTGTATCTATATTATCACTTGTATATTTATTATAATACTTACTATCTAATGTTAATGGATCACTAAAACCTGAAGATGCAACCATATCATTATAATTTGCCATTACATATTCCAAAGAACCACCACTCATATCATATATTCCATAAATATTTCCGGTGGTAGATGCTCCTGTTCCATTTATTTCTACGTTATATTGATATTGGCATCCATAATCACTTGAAGTACCTCCTCCAGGATAACCCCAACTACATCCTGTTATAAAATTATCTGATTTATTTTGATATATTTCTTTATTAGAACCACTAAAATTAGTATTTCCTAGCTTTCCATATTTACTTTGCGAAAGGTATGCTACTATTGCCCATTCACTATTCTTCATCATATGAGTATCAGTTGTAATCTCTATTCCATATCTATTTCCATTATTATTCATTTTTAAACTTACATTAAAAGCATTACTTACATTTATATATCGCCAACTTGTTACGTTTGGTTTTATCATAGGATCTAATTCTGTAGTATTTCCTCCACCATTACTTTCACTTGGATTACTACTACTTGTCTCAAACTTTCCTACCCAGATTCCTCTTAATTCTTCATCACCAAATGTAAAGGGGCATCAGGTGTATACCAACTATTATCTTTTAATCCTTCACTTACTATGTATTTTGCACTTCCTCTATCTTTAACATTCTCTGATACGAACTTTACATCTATCTCTCCTGGTAAAGCTCTGGTTGGTGTACTTTCTAAATAATCTCCTTGTTTTCCATAATAATTAGTTCCATCTTCACTTCCTATTGAGTAACTATATCTTGGTATCCAGACCCACATTGTCTCTATATCATCCATTGATACTACTGTTCCTACACTTGCATTCTTATATGTATCTCTTGTAGAACTACTTACTGTTACAGCATTAGCCCACTTTAACTCATCATAGTTATACCAATCATTATTAGCATTTGTTCTATCTGCTTTTACCCAGTTACTTCCATCATACTTTACTGGAATCATTCCATCATCTAACATTGGAGCATTTGGACTATTACTTTCTCTATCATAACTTGTTACTACGATCTTACTTTGATATATTGTTCCTTGAACTTCATTTCCTGCAGCCTCATCTAGCCACATCCATAGTTGATAAGTTACTTTATCACTTGGCTCTAATATATCTTCTCCTATTATTTCAAAATCTCCTACTCCATAATTATTTACTCTTATTACTCCACTATCATATCCATTAGATCCCGTCACTCTCATTTTTATATAATTATTACTTAAAGTATTATTACTATCTTCTTCTAAAGAGACATGATAATAAGCATTGATATTTCCTGTATTTGTTACTGTAAAGGTATAAGGAGTTGTTTTTAGTCCTTCTTTATCAGACATAGGTGCACTATTTTCTATACTAATATTATCTCCTTCACTAAAGTCCACCTTTAATATTCCTGCTGTTAATGTTATTTCTTTATCTCCTTCTAAAGTCATTGTTAGTAAAGCATAACTTGCACCTATTAATGCTATTACACTTATTAATATTGTTACTATTACTAATACTATATACTTTTTTCTCGTCTTATCCATACTTACTCCCCATCCTCAGTTTCATAGTTTGCTTTATCACATACTAAATGTGCTTTATATAGAAAGTCTTTATTACTAGTTTTCTCCACTTCTACATAACTTTTAGTAGTATTACAATCATTATCATTAACATCTTTTATCATGTCAATATATTCTTCTAAAACTAGAGCACTTAGTAGCACTCTAGTTTTTTCTCCTACTTCTTTAGGTAGATAACTTCTATAATCTGCAAAGTAATCTTTACTAGCTAGTATCATCATCTTTTCACTAGTATTATAGTACTCTAAATTACTAGTTTTAATTAGTTTATTAGCACTTACTAATACTATTGTTACTAATATGCCTAATATTATTATAGTTGCCAATAACTCTATTAAAGTAAATCCTTTACTCATTTCTTTCTTCTTTTTCTTCTATTAGAAGCTGGTAGTACTTTTTTCTCATCAAAATTAATTAAAATAATAGATATAATTGCTTCTACTAATATAGTAACAAAATATGTTCTCCAGAAAGCATCTACCATAGTCATTCTACTTATAAATAACATACTAATTAAATTATCTATTAACATAGCAAATATATAAGTTGCAAGTATTGCAAGTTTATTACCTTCTGTATTCATATATAGGTAATAATAAATAGTTAAGTTAATCATTTGACTAGCAAGATATGCAAATATTTCTCCTGTTACAGGAATATAATCAATATCATGTTGTCCTAATAGACTTGCTACTATTATAAATAATAACATTAAGCAAGCAGAATAACTAATACCATTCATAGTCTCTTTATAACCATATTTTTTAGTTATAATATTGGCTACAAAATATCTAAATGGATATGCAAATATTGCAAAAGTTAGGCTTGCTTTACCTATATTAAAATCAAACTTACCTAATACCCAGCCTAATATTGCTACTGCTGTTAATAATAATATATATACCCAGCTTGATACCTCTTCATGTCTTATTACTTCTTTTCTAGCGCTCCCTTTTGTCATTTAAACTCCTCCTATTCTTATATAATTACTATAGCACAAAAAAAAGAAAAGCGGAAGACCTTTTCTTTCTTATTTACAAGTATATCCTGAATCTTCAGCTTCTTTTTTAGTATCTTCATATGTGGCATTGGCATCAGTAATTCCATCAAGATTATATTCTTTCAAAGCATCTTCACTTGCTTTCTCTAAATCAATTTCTAATGAGACATTATAAATATGTTTAGTAGTATCATTATCAGTAGATAATTTAACTCCATCTTCATCAGATTCTTCGAATTGTGATTCCATCATAGATGCAAACATATCCCAATTATCAATGATAGTATCATCTGTCGCTTCATTATCAATACTCATTTTAAGGTAATTAATCTTATCATCTTTGAAAGTCATAGTTATTTCTTGACTCATTTTAAGACCACTATCTTCTTCACTATTTGTACAAGTTAGAGTCTTTTCACTATTACCACATCCTGTTATTAGTAGTACTGAGACTGCTAAAATACCAAATAATTTTACTCCTCTCACCATTTTCACCTCCATCTACTTATAGTATGAATTATATAATGAAAAAAGGCAAGAAATATTTTTAATAGTTATATTATTTTACATATTAAGGCTTTAAAGCAGTAATCGGAATAATGTAAATACCTGTTTCTTCATCTTTAATAATTGCACTATAATTACCAACTATTATACACATAAATTTTGGTTTCTTACTTACATTATTATAAAATTTTAATAAACTTTCTTTAGCGGAATCTATACTTCTATAATTTAATTTTATTTCAATCGCTGCATATTCTCCATCTTTGAATTCTAAAATAGCATCTACTTCATCACCACTTGCATTATCTCTAAAATGATATAAATGTCCATCTAAATAATCCATATAAATTCTTAAATCTCTTTCAACTAATGCTTCAAACATTAAACCAAAGGTATTAAAATCATGCATTAGTTTATCTACTGATAAATCTAGTAGTGCACAACTTAATGATGGATCAACTAAATGCCTTTTGGCAGATTTTCCAATTCTTTTAGAAGATCTATAATTTATACTATAAGCTTCTTGATTAGCAGTTAGATATAGAGCATCTAAAGCACTAATATAATCGGCAACTGTTTTTCTGCTTTCAATTAAATCATTACTATTTTCATTTTCTGCTATATCTTTTACAATAGTATCATTACCAATAGGTGATGACTCATTTCTTGCAAGTGACTTTAAAATCATTCTCATTTTATTAGAATCTCTTTTATGATCTTTTCTTTCATGAATATCTTTATTTATAATAGTTTCAATATAATTACTTGGTATAATATCAATATCGCTAGAATCAATGTTAATGTTTTCTGGCCAACCTCCTCTTATTATTAGACTTGCTAGTTCATCAAGTTCATATTTTTTAACAGCTTTACCTACTTTTTTATTATTAAGCATATCTGTTAAACTAATATCTCCACTTGAATCACCTGATTCATAAAGACTCATAGGATACATTTTTAAAGTAGCAATTCTTCCGGCTCCAGAATGAAATACTTCTTCCTCCTTCTCTTCTTTAGTAAGAGTAGTAGAACCAGTTAGAATAAATTTTCCTTTATTGTGATCGCTATCACATTCATGTCTAACTGAATCCCATATACTAGGTACTAATTGCCATTCATCAATTAACTCTGGTCTAAGGTCTTCAAATATATATTTTGGATTAGCTTTTGCTAAGTCTCTTTTATCTTTTTCTGTCATATAAACAACACTATTAGCATGATTTAGTGAAGTCCAAGTCTTACCACACCATTTTGGCCCTTCTATCGAAACTGCCCCAAAAATTTTTAAATACTTTGATAATTTGTCATCAATCAATCTTTTACTATAGTTTTCTTTTGTTAAGCTCATGTTTATCACCTTTCTTATATTGATATTATATAACACCATTATCCACTTTTCAAGTATTTTATTACCCACTTTTCAGTTTTTTTATTGTCCACTTTTCAAAAGTCACTGTTGTTATTGTGCAATTTTCTAGAATTTTGTTGTGCAGTTTTCTTGAACTAGACAGTGCAACTTTCACTATTAATATTATTAAACTAATAAAGAAAGTTATACTTTTATTTTTTTAGAATAAGTTTTATTAGGTGAAGTTTCATGAAGAAAGTATTAGTTATATTATTACTCTTTTTAGTGCCCTTAAATGTTTTTAGTAAAGAAGATACTTTTGATACTGCTAGAAGTAGTATTATAGTCGACTTAAACAGTGGTCGTGTTTTATATGAAAATAATGCTGATGATGTTAGATTAATCGCATCAATTACTAAGATAATGACTTGTATTATCGCTATAGAAGAAGGAGATTTAGATAAAGAAATTAAAGCAGGAGAAGAAATACTTAAGATGTATGGGACTAGTATTTATTTAGAGTTAAATGAAAAGATGAAGTTAATTGATTTACTCTATGGCCTTATGCTTAGAAGTGGAAATGATGCATCAGTTGTAATTGCAAAAGCAGTAGCAGGAAGTGAAGAAGACTTTGTTAAAATGATGAATAAAAAAGCTAAAGAGATTGGTATGACTAATACTACTTTTAGTAATCCTCATGGTCTTGATGAAGAAACTAAGAACTACTCTACGGCAAGAGATATGGCAAAATTATCAAGATATGCTTATAAAAATAAGACTTATAGAAAAATAATTGGTACTGAAGAATACCGTGTAAAGACTCTTAATAAGAGTTATCTTTGGTATAATAGAATGAAACTATTAGGAGATTATAAATACTGTACAGGTGGTAAAAATGGTTATACTCCTAGTGCTGGTAAGACTCTTGTTACTATTAATAAAAAGAATGATTTAAACATAACTATTGTTACTTTAGATGATAATGATGAGTATAATAATCATGAAAGATTGGCAGAATATGCTTTTGATAATTATAGTAACTATAATATTGTTGATAAAAATGATTTTGACCTCGTTATAGATGATAATAAGTACTATGTAAATAAATCTTTTACTTATCCTTTAACAGAAAAAGAAAAAGATAATGTTAAAGTCCTTGCTAGTATTGATGACTCATTAAAAAGTGGTAAAGTTGGTAATATTAATATTACTCTCAATAATAAGACTTTAAAGAAAATACCTCTTTATATAAAGGAAACAAAGAAAAAAGAAAACTTCTTTACTAAGTTGTTTTCCTAAGTCTAAAAAAGTTAATAGATGGTCTTGCATTAATTCTAACATCATAAGTATCTGTTCCTATTCCACTTGTTATATAGAATTCTGTATTATTAATTTTATAGTATGAATTTATATATTTAGAAGCATGGTCTTTAGAAGCTAGATTAAGTAAGTAAGGTATTCTAATTTCTCCTAAATGTGAATGCCCTGCTAATGCTAAATCAACGGGATATACTTCTACAAACTCATCTATATAATCTGGTTTATGAAATATTGTTATAGTATATGTAGTATCATTATAATTAGTAAAAGCCTTATCATAATTAATAGAATCATTATTAGTATTTAGTCCTACTAACATAATAGGTTCATTAGATTCATTATAGATAAGTTCATTACTATCATCTAATACCTTAAAACCACAATCTACTAAAATAGATATGGCATCATCATTATCAGACTCCCCTAATACGGCATATTTACCTAAGGTAGAGTTTAGCCTTTTTAACTCTTTAACGAGTTTTTTTCTATTTTTAGGAGTTAAATCTTCATTTCCTAATAAGTCTCCTGTAAATAAAATTAAATCAGGATTTCTTTTGGTAATGGCATTAACAACCTCTTTTAATAAGTCATAATTACTATAATGTAAATCCCCAAACTGAATAACTTTAAGTCCACTAAAGGACTCTGGTAGTTTAGAGTTAACAATTGCTTCTTCATTAACTATTAGAGATGTTGTACCAATATTAGTAATGTAAAAAAATGTAAAAAAGACAAGTAAAAAGATTATAATAAGAGCTATTACTATTCTCTTAACTATCTTTTTTACTTTTTCTGTCTGTTTTTCTCTATCTATATCTTTTTGTTTATCTTTATTTAATTCAATTCTACTATTCATTACTTATCCCTCTATAATAAGTATATAGGAAAATATACTTTTTTTAAAGAGTCTATTTTCTTACTTTTTCTATTTCTTCTTTTAAAGTATCATATGTCATACTGCCAAAAGATGTGAAGGCAATATTACCATTAGAGTTTATTATATAAGTATTGGGATAGGTTGTTACATAGTATTTATTAAATAATTTATTACTAGCATTTAATGATGTAAAGGTATAATTATTTTTATTTAAGAATTTCTTTATATCTTTTTTAGGATTACGTGATGTATTAGCGATTCCTAAAATAATAACATCGTCTTTATTTTGATTATAATCGTTATATAATTTCTCTATATTAGGGAGTTCATCTAAACAAGCGAAACAGTCTATAGCATAGAAATGTAAGATGATGGTTTTACCTATATAGTCATCTAAAGTATGAGTATTACCATTTTGGTCTTTAAGAGTAAAGTTAATAGGAGTTGCTAGTTCTACTTTACCAGTACTAGTTACTATCTCTTTATCTTTAATGCTTTCCATAGTAAAACCAGTATAGGATACAAAGATTCCCATAAAAATAATAATTAAGGCTCCTAATTTAACAACATAGTTTAAGATATTTTGTTTTCTTTTAATTATATTTAAGACTTTAGTAGTAAATAGACCTAATATTATAAAAGGTAGTAAAAAACCTAAGGCATAAACTAAAACGAAAAGGTTTCCTATTAAAGCGGTACTTGCAGTAGATGCCATGATTAGGGTTGATGATAAGGCTGGTCCTACACAAGGAGTCCAAGCGAAAGAAAATAGAAAGCCCATTAGGAAAGCTGTTTTCTTAGTCATTTTATTGGGATTAAAATTAATCTTTAATTTCTTTTCTTTATTTAGAAAATCTACTTTTAATATACCTAACTGGAATAGTCCTAAGATTACGATTAAGATGCCCCCTACTTCTAAGAATATTTTTCTATTGTCTTTAAAGAATAGACCAAGTCCTGTAAAAGATAGTCCTAAAATAAAGAAAGACATAGATATTCCTAAGATAAAGAATAAGGTATAGATTAGAACTACTTTCTTTTTATAAGTAACATTGCCATCTTTATCTATCTCTTTTGCATTAGTAGCAAGGTAGCCCATATATAAAGGTATTAAAGGAATAACACAAGGTGAGAAAAAGGAGATTAATCCTTCTAAAAATATACCTAATATTTGCATTAACTCAGTCATTAAATCACTCTCCTAGAAGATTTTAACAAAAAATAGAGTTAATAACAACTCTAATTTTCTTTAGTACTTAATATGGCTAGAAAAGCATCAGGTGGTACTTCTACACTACCAATCTGTTTCATCTTCTTTTTACCTTCTTTTTGTTTTTCAAGTAGTTTTTTCTTACGAGTAATATCACCACCATAACATTTGGCAAGGACATCTTTTCTTAAGGCTTTAATATCAGTCCTAGCGATTACTTTATTACCAATAGAAGCTTGTACTGGAACTTCGAATAGTTGTCTTGGTATTACATCTTTTAATCTATGAACTATTAATTTACCACGATTATAGGCAAAGTCTTTATGAACTATCATACTAAGAGCATCTACTACTTCGCCATTTAACATAATATCTAATTTTACTAAGTCACTAGCTTCATACCCTGTTACTTCATAGTCAAATGAGGCATAGCCTTTAGTAATTGATTTTAATTTATCAAAGAAGTCATAAACTATTTCTGATAGAGGTAGTTTATAGATAAGGCAAACTCTAGTATCATCTAAATAATTCATATTAATAAATGTGCCTCTTTTATCTTGACATAATTCCATTAATGGTCCGATATAATCTTTTGGAGTATAAATAGATGTCTTAACAAAAGGCTCTTTTATTTCTTTTATCTTAACTTTAGGAGGCATTTTATTAGGAGCATCTACTTCGATAGTAGAACCATCGGTAAGAGTTACTTTATAAATAACAGATGGAGTTGTGGCAATAACATCGATATTAAATTCTCGCTTAATTCGCTCTATTGTTACTTCCATATGTAATAGTCCTAAAAAGCCTGTTCTAAAACCAAAGCCTAAGGCCACTGATGTTTCAGGTTCGTAAACTAAAGCAGCATCATTTAATTTTAGTTTAGCAAGTGAATCTCTTAACTCTTCAAACTGATTAGTTTCAATCGGGTAAAGCCCACAGTATACAACACTTTTTAATTTCTTATAGCCGGGTAATGATTCTACTTTGTCTTTAGTAGAGTTTAAAGTAATTGTATCCCCTACATGAACATCACTAATACTTTTAATAGAGGCATAGATATACCCTACCTCTCCTGTGCTTAGAGAGTTAACTTCTACTTCTTTAGGAGTATTTTTTAAAATAGATAAGACTTCATATGATGCTTTACTTTCTAGCATATAGATAGTATCACCTTTTTTAACACTACCATTAAATATACGAACAGCGGTTAAAACTCCACGATAAGAGTCATAGATACTATCAAAGATTAATCCCTGTAAAGGCTTAGAAGCATCTCCTTTAGGAGCAGGTATTTTTGTAATAATAGCATCTAGTAATTCTTTTATCCCCTCACCTGTTTTGGCACTAGTTAAGATAATATCTTCTTCATCAAAGCCTAAATTAGTAAGTTCTTCAGTTGCTTTAGGAATATCGGCACTAGGTAGGTCTATTTTATTAATAACAGGAATAATAGTTAGGTTATTATCAAGAGCAAGATAGAGATTGGCAAGAGTTTGTGCTTCTATTCCTTGGGTAGCATCCACTACTAAAATAGCCCCTTCACAAGAAGCTAGAGAACGATTAACTTCATATGAAAAGTCAACATGGCCTGGAGTATCTATTAAATTTAATAGATATGTTTCATTATTATATAGATAATTAATCGATACAGCATTTAATTTAATAGTAATACCACGTTCTCTTTCTATATCCATAGAATCTAATAATTGGTCTTTCATTTCTCTTTCAGTAACTGCTTTAGTCTCTTCTAAAATTCTATCTGCTAAAGTACTCTTACCATGATCTATATGAGCGATTATGGAAAAATTACGAATATTTTCTTGTTTCATACACTTCACCTGCTTAAAAATAATATAGTAACATCAGTTACTATATTATCATATTTTTATAATTAACGTCTATTATCTTTAAAAAGTTGTTAAAAAGGAAAGCATCTCAGATGTTCCGTTTTATTCTAATTTTTTCTATATTTTAAATGCAATCACTACATTTGTTCTTCCTCATCACCATCTAATTTAACTAATACTTCTCTTGGCTTAGAGCCATTAGGTGGTCCAATAATACCTCGTTCTTCTAATAGGTCAATAATACGAGCTGCTCTATTATAACCTAGTTTAAATCTTCTTTGTAATAGTGAGGCACTAGCTTTTTGAGTCTCTATAACAAACTCTACTATTTCATTATATAAAGGATCATCATACTCTTCCTCTTGTCTCATATCCTCTTTTTGTGAGGCACTTTTTTCACTATCACCTTTTAAATCCATAAAGGCTTGGTCATACTCTGCTTTTTGTTGTTCAATAGTATAATCAATAATTCTTTTAATCTCATCATCAGAAATAAAGACTCCTTGAATACGTTCTGGATCTGCTTCTCCCATTGGTAAGAATAACATATCTCCTTTACCAAGTAGTTTTTCTGCTCCTGTCATATCAAGAATTGTCCTTGAATCTATACTACTAGATACGGCAAATGATATACGACTTGGAATATTTGCTTTAACAACACCAGTAATTACATCTGTTGATGGCCTTTGTGTAGCGATAATTAAGTGAATACCAGCAGCACGAGCCATCTGTGTGATTCTCATAATCGATGCTTCTACATCTTTACTTGCAACTAACATAAGGTCTGCTAACTCATCTATTATTACTACAATAAATGGCATCTTCTTCATTTGTTCATCAGCTGGTAGAGTCTTATTCATCTTTTCTACATAATCATTATAAGTTGCAATATTCTTAGTTTTAGTCTCACTAAACATATCATAACGTCTTTCCATCTCAGATACTATTTTAGCAAGGGCAACTGAGGCTTCTTTAGGGTCAGTTACAACTGGTCTCATCAAATGAGGAACACCATTATAACCAGAAAGTTCAACTTTTTTAGGGTCAACCATAACAAGTTTTACTTCATCAGGTTTCGCTCTCATTAAAATAGAACATATAATACCATTGATACATACAGATTTACCTGAACCAGTAGAACCTGCTACTAAAAGGTGAGGTGTTTTATTAATTTCACACCAAACAACATTACCCATAATATTTTTACCTAAAGGACAAAGTAATTTAGAACTATCTAAAGATTTAGGTATTTTTTCTAACACTTCTCTAAATGATACAGAAGATGTTTCTTTATTAGCGATTTCTATACCTACAGTATTCTTACCAGGAATAGGAGCTTGTATTCTAACGTCCTTAGTGGCAATTGCTAAAGCTATTTCTCTATGTATTGATAAAAGTTTACTAACCTTAGTACCAGAGTGTAATTCTAACTCATACTGGGTAACAGTAGGACCAATATGTACTTCTACTACTTTACCAATAATGTTAAAGTCTTTTAATACTTTCTCAAGTATTTCTATATTCTTTTCAATTAAACTCTGATTAACACTATTTTTCTTTTTCTTAGGTTGGTCTAATAAAGTAATAGGTGGCAAAACATAATTATGTTTAACAGTAACTTTATTTTCATCTACAACATTTACTTCACTAACCCCACTATTTTCTTCTTTAGGAGTATCTTCATGAACTTTCGCTTTAGTAAGCTCATCTATACTAGATATAACTATCTTCTTATCATCATCTTTTACCTCACCAAGCACAGGTTGTTCTTCATTTCCTGTTATAATAGGTTTCTTAGTACTAACCTCTTCTTCATCATCACTACTACTCTTATCCCTCTTAGGAAACTTCTCTTTAGCAGCCTTTGCTTTATCTTTAACAAAGTCAACAATTGAAAAGCCAGTAAATAGTGAAAATCCTATAATAATTAACGTCCAAGCGATTATCTGCATTCCTCTATATGAGAATAACATCATAAACAAGACTCCAAAGGTACAACCAATAATACCTCCCCCAATAGCATTAGGTCTTGCCCCTTTCATAACATCTGAAAAAGAGTTAATTAACTGATTAGTAGTTTCACTAAAGACTTTAACAGCATTACTATCATTTTGTAAGATAAAGTTTTCATGCATTAAAACTAATACTCCTATTAATAATAGATATATACCTAACATTTTAGTAGTAAATAAATTAGGCCAACTTCTATTTATAATTAAATATGCTCCAAGTATTAAAAGAACTACTAATAAAGGATTATATAATACTCCTACAAGAAATATTGCAAAGGATGCAATCATATTACCAACAGGACCATATCTACCAATACCAAGTATTGCTGCTAAAACAAGTAATACTCCATATAATTCTGTTGAATGAGCGAATCCTTTCTTAGTTTCCTTCTTTTTCTTTCTTTTTGCCATAACTACCACTCTCTTTCGTATCTTTACTACTCAAGTATAACAAAACTAAAGAATAATTTAAAGAGATTGTCACTCATTTGACACTTTTATTTTATATGATTATTTTCCTTTTGTACTTCTAAAACATCATTTACTTCTTTTTTATAACAATCAGATAATTTTTCAATATTATTAGCATTAACTTTAAAGTTACCATCTTCTATTACTGGTATCTCTAATTTTTCTAAGGCTTTCAAATCATCTAAAGATGTCATATCAGTATGTCCTAATATCTCTATTAAGTAAAATAATCTATCTTTATAACTTTCATCTTTAGTTATACTATCATGAAAGTAAATTGCTAATACTACTCCTATTACATATCTTTGTCTATAAGAAAATTGTAAATGCCCTTTCGATACGATATCATCTAGATATCTTTTAGAATTATGGGAAAAAAGTTCATAAAGTTTTGAGTTCTTAGGAAGAGAATTTAAATAATTTAACAAAATCTCTTCATTTAACATACCATTGTTTTCTTTATATAATTTTAATAAAGTATGTTCAAATATAACTGCTGTTGCATCATCATAAGTTTCCTTTAATCTATTAGTTTTTCTAATCTTTATTTCGTCTTTATCATAACAAGAACTTTCTAAAAGATAATCTTCTAATAAAAACTCTATAGTAAGAGTAGTACTTTCACATAAAAACTGTTTTATTGTACTATCTTTATATTTTTGTTTACTAAATTTATGAGTAAACTCATGACTTATATTAAAAGCATCTGCTAGTGTTTCAGAATAATCTATATGAAGAGAACCATCATCTCTTACCTCACTTCTATCTATCCTAGGAGAATCTATTTTATTAAAGTTTACTACATTGCAGGCTTTGCCATTATAGATATCCTTTTCTTTTAAAAGCTTTAAAAATCTTGAGGCATATTCTCCATTTGTTTTAGAAAAAAAGTTTGTAACTATATCTATAGAATTATCTAATGGTACATTAGTAGAATAATTATCTACAACTAAATCTTTCGTATTTTCTATGATAATACTAGCAAGTTTCACTACTTCATCTAAATATTGTAAATGATATTTTAATCTTTCATCTTCTAATGTATTCTTAATCGCTAAATTTAATTTATCATAGTACTCCATCATTACACTTCCTATTTTTTCTTATCTTTTTACAGTTACATATTTCTGATTTCTAGCATTGATAATTTTCTTATTAGTATATTCTAGTTTGTTACAATCAACAAGTGGCTTTAATATTTTATAAGCAACATATCTTTTTGAGGAAATACCTAAATAATTTCTAATTTCTTTAGCAGTTTTTGGTGCCTTACAAAACTCTAATACATTATTAAATATTTCACTTTGTGTATCACTTTGTGTATCACTTTCTGTATCACTTTGTGCATCACTAACTGTATCACTTTCCATATTATATATAGTATTTATTATATTTTGTTGTCCACTGACTTGTTCACTAATGCTATCAAGTTCAAAATTCATACTATTTCTAAATATAACTTTAAAACTTCTTCTTTCTTCATAAAATTCAGGTTCAGGCAATTCATACTTTGCCATTTCTCTTTTCATAGTTGGAATACCTGTATGTCTATTTTCTATTACAGAACCTTTTTCTTCTAATAACCTAACTATTGTAGGATTTCTTGACTCCATTATAGTATCGGTTCCAAGTTTTTCTAGTTTATTAGTTCCGTATAATGCTCCAGGATTTAAAATCTCTACTCTATCTTCATACATATAAACAGAAATAAAAGCACTTTCTGTTTCTTTACTATAGTCTCTATGTTATGAGAAGAAAAATATTATGAGAAGTTGGACTAATAAGGTCTTTTTTTTATGGTCTTTTTTAGTAAA
>CALVIV010000038.1 GCA_944331935.1 uncultured Bacilli bacterium
TGTATCATCTCCTCGTATTATTTTTGATAAATAAAAATCTAGCATGTTTTTATTTACACACTAGATTATACACTGTCATATAGATTATTTTCCTCATTTCCAAATTTTATATATTCTCCACTATATCTACTTGAAAGAAGTGTTCCTGATAGATCAGTATCATTATCTCCGTTTAAGCGATAAGGGTTATCTATTGTTCCATCACCATCTACGATACGAACGCTAGATTTTAGATTTATTGATGGCCGAGCCCCGTACGAATAACTCGAAGACGAACGGTGGAGCGCATTACCATTGCCGCGAACATACCGAACGTCCGACGAACTATATGGTGTTAAAGTCCACCAAATAAGTCCATTATTTAAATAACCATCTGTTCTACCGTTATTACTAGATTGATATTCATACATATTTAACAAGCCTACTGCATCTGTTACTACTGTTCCATCATCACTTGGTCTTGTTACACTTCCTAAATCTGTGGCATCTAATGTTGCATTCCACTTAGCATCTGTTACAATGAAATTTTCATAATCTCTTAAATTACCTAAAAAACCATCTGCACTTGTATCATTTAACCAATCTTCCATATAACTTCCTGAAAAATCTGTACTACCACTTGAATAAGTAATTGCACTTATATTCCACTGAGTTACTAACTTGGTTGTCTTCTCTTCCTTATTTACAGACACGGCTCTCCATAATTTTCCACTATACCAGATATAGTTATTAGGGTCTGTTCCCGTTATAAAGGTATCTGTTCCATCATCAAATGTACTTCCACTAGTAAGTCCTGCTAATATTGTTTCTCCTGCTCCAGGCTTTGCTTGACTTACTTCTACTCTTAACTTGCCACTAAATACTTGTCCAGAATAGTTTCCATCTACTTCACTTGTTATCCATAACTTTAAACTATATTTATTAGTTACTCCACCTTCTATTGTTCCACTATCTAAGACTCTATTAGGATTAGAGCCAATAGATGTTAAAAGTGTCGCTCCACTATCTGTGCCATTTTTATTTAGATTATACTTTAAGTACTTATCATCTATCCTTGTATCAGTCTCTCCTATAGTATTATCATCTAAGTAAATTGTATAATCTACGGCTTTATTACCATTATTTCTAAGTTCAAAGGTAGAACCATCTGTAGCTAAACCCTCACTATCTGTTAGTCCTACGGCATTATCTAAAGTTATTCCTTCACTTGTTTCATCTAATATTAAATCAAGTGTACCTACTTTTACAATTTGGTCAGTACCTGATAGTTGTGTGGAAAAGTAAGCATAGCTTATCGCTAGTACTAATATTATAATTATTAATATACTAATTACTATCGTTATTACTTTCTTCTTTTTACTATTAGCTTTTTCCATTATTATTTCACTCCTATATCTTTTTGTATATACATCTATCTTATAATTAAATTATAAAATAAATATATTAGTAATGCAAGGAAGTTATTTGTAAATTACAATTATTTACAAATAAAGTGAAAAAAGTATGAATTTTGTAAATTGACCCTTGAAGTGGAGGTCAATTTTCAATTTTCCCTAGGCAAATTTAATAAATTCAGCCTCTTTTTTTCTTGAATTTACAAAATTCTCTTTTTGCATTACTTCTCTCCATATGTTAGAGTGTAGACATCTACGTAGAAATATTAAAAATTATTGGAGGTTATTTATGAAAGAAGAAGAAAATAAAGAAAAGAATGAAAAGAGTGAAAAGAAATTTATTAGTCTTTTGTCCGATACTACCTTTAAACACTTCTTTAAAATAGAAGACTATAAAGAGTTTTTTAATACTATTATAAAACCATATACTAATATGGATATTAGTGAGTTTAGATTATATGATACTGAATTTAATAGTGGTAATGAAAAACGTGATTATCGTTTAGATATATTACTTGAAAGTGATAAATGTGATTTAATTATATTAATAGAAATGAATCAGTTTCCTAGTAATGAGATAATGTATAGAAATAGATTATTTGTGTATACTGCCCTTGCTAGAAGTCTAAATAGTGGAGAAAAGATAAAGAAGAAAAAGGTTATTCAAATAAACTTTAATAAAGAAAAGCATCCTTATGTCAGTAAAGCCTCTTATTCTGTTATGGATATAAATACACATAAGGAGATAAAGGATTTTAAAATTCATGAAGTGTATCTTGATAATTACAAGGGAATAAGATATAATGGAGACAATAAAGAAGAAGCATATCTATCTTTATTTACTGCTAACTCTTATGAAGAGTTAAGAGAAATAGCAGGAGATGATAAGGAGGCATTGAAAATTGTGGATGAATTAGAAAGGCTAGGACTTAATGATAATTTTGGATTAGCTTATGATAATGAGATGATGCAGAAAAAAATGATTAATACCGCTCGTAATTGGGGCTATGATGATGGTAAGGAAGCTGGATTAAAAGAAGGTGCTAAGGCAGAAAAAATATCTATTGCTAAAAATCTTCTTAAAGATGGTATACCTATAGAAGTAGTATCTAAAAATACTGGTTTAAGTATTGAAGAACTCGAAGAACTAAATAAAGAAGCCTAAGTGCTTCTTTATTTATTGCATAATCTGAAAATGATTTCCAGAATCTAAATATAAATAACCTTTCTTTCCATCTAGTTGTGGTAATACTTCATTATAGTAGTTTAATCTTTCAAACTTAGTAATAGTTATATAAACACTATTTCCATCATCCATATAAAGTAAAAATCTTTCTTCATCAAACTCATTAGGGTCATACTTAATCTCGCTTATCTTTTCTCTAATACCTAAATTAACTCTTTTATAATACTTTATAAATCTATTTAATATATTCTTAGGAATCTCATTTATTAATCTAGGTATAGTGTAAGGAGTCTCTTTATCAAGAGTTACTTCTTTTTTGTTTTCTAAAACATACTTACCATTATCTTCTCTTTTATAAAGAATTTCATATTCTTTTACATCTATTTCTATTACATGATAGAAACTTCTATTTATATCAACACTCTTAATAAGAGGATTCTCTTTTATTTTATCTTTCATAGTTAAGTTTAAAGTCTTATAGAAACTAGGATAATCAGTTAATCCTGCTAGTTCTATAATATCATCATCACTTAATACTTCATTCCCTCTTATTATAATATTTTTGACTTTAGTATCAAGAACAAATAAGCATACAAAAACTATTACAGCGATTACTATAATAAATATTAAAAAAGGTAATAGTCTTAATTTTTTCTTCTTGATTACTTTAGTCATATATCACACTACTCCCAATTTACAAATTCTTGTTCTACTCTTAAATCTATTCCATAATGTTCTTTAACGGCATCTTTTACAAATAGTATTAAATCATGTATATCTTTAGCACTTGCATTATTCTTATTAATTATAAAATTAGCATGGATATTACTAACTTCCGCTCCTCCTTTAGTAAGTCCTTTAAGTCCTAAGTCTTCTATTAATTTACCAGATGGGTCAGCATTCTCTGGATTTCTAAAAACACTTCCCGCACTAGGATAAGTTAAAGGCTGTGATTTAACTCTTCTTTCTCTTCTATCCTTTACAACTGCTTCTAAAGCATTTCTATCACCTTTAGTCAAACTTAGGGTTGCCTCTAAACATATATAGTTAGGATGAGACTGTAAGAAACTACTGCGATAATGGAAATCCATCTCTTCATTAGTTAGAGTTATAATCTTTAAATCATCTGTTAAGACTTTAACACCTCTTGTAATATAACCCATATCACTTTTGTAAGCTCCTGCATTCATATAAACTGCTCCACCAATTGTTCCTGGTATACCGCAAGCAAATTCTAAGCCTGCAAGCCCTTTTTTAATAGATTCTCTTGCTACTTTCATTAAACTTGCCCCTGCACCACAGACTACTTTAGTACCAAAGAACTCTATTTTATTAAATTCATCTAACTTAATTAAAACTCCTTCATAAGTCTTATCACTAAATAATAGATTACTACCATTACCAAGTATCTTATATTTAATATTATACTTTCTAATAAGTTTACAAAGTAATACTAACTTATCAGTATTTTTAGGATATATTATCGCTCTAACTAGTCCTCCTACTTTATAAGTAGTAAACTTACTAGCGAACACATCTTTTTGAATCTTCCCTATATCATTAGATTCAACTTCACATAAAAACTCCTTCATCTTATTCATCCCTAACTAATTTTATAATCTCTTCATATATTCTCGTTGCACTATCCAAGACCGCTCTTTTTAATAAGGCATCTTTCATAGATTTTAATTTATCCTTATCATTAATAGTCTTATCTACTAATTTAACTAAGCTATCCTTATCAAAGTCTTTCTCTTCAAGTATTATACAAGCGCCATCATCCTCTAGACTCTTAGCATTTACATACTGATGATTATTAGTAACATAAGGGCTAGGTACCATAATAGCAGGTAGTCCTATACTAGTAATCTCGGCAATAGTAGAAGCCCCACTTCTAGTAACAATTAAATCTGCATCTTTCATTAGACCTATTAAATTATCACAAAAAGGTACTAGTTTTACATTGCTACTTAGTTTTATATCTTTATAATCGTCATAATAGTTTTTACCTGTTATAAGTAAAACTTGATAATTTTTCCTCTTAAATAAAGGTAATGTCTCTTTTAACTTCTTAGTCATTGTTAAAGAGCCAAGTGAACCCATAACTATTATAACAAGAGGACTATCTTTTTTAAAGCCTAAGGTTGTTTTACTAATCTTTTCGATATCTTTTATCTGCTCACTACGAGGATTACCTGTATAAAATGTTTTATCTTTTGGAAAGTCTTTAATGCTCTCTTTAAATGATACTAATACTTTATCTACATATCTTGATAGGAATTTATTAGATACTCCAGGAATAGAATTTTGTTCATGAATAATAGTCTTTATTTTTAGTTTAGAAGCAGAGTATATAACAGGTGCTTCTATATAACCACCAAAACCTACAACTATATCTGGTTTAAACTTAATTAACTCTGCTTTAGCAGTTTTACATGCCCTAAAATAGGTCTTCATAACCTCTATATTCTTAAATATATTCTTTCTATTTAGTCCTTTCATTTCTATTCCCACATAAGGGATACCCTGTTTAGGAATAATATCTTTCTCCATTCTATCAGTTGTCCCAATATATAGTATCTCTACATCTTTATCTTTTTCTTTTAATTTAGATATTAATGCTAAAGCTGGGAATATATGTCCCCCTGTTCCTCCTGCTGTTATAACAACTTTCATATTATCGTCCTTCCTATTATAAGATATGTTTAAAATTATTTATTGTACTTAAAGATTAAACTTTCAAATTCATTTTTAATTTCTTCAAGTCTTTCTTCACTAGAGGCTTCAAATCTTGCTGTCAAATTAGGTCCTGTATTAGATGCTCTTACACTAGCCCATGAATCATCAAAAGTAACTCTTACTCCATCTATATTATTATAAGTAAAACCTTTTTCTTTACAATAATCTTCTATTTTTTTAACAACCTCAAATTTTATCTCATCACGAGTTTTATATTTAGTCTCTGGTGTAGAATAATATCTATTAATACCCTCTAATAATTCATCAACAGATTTTTTAGTATTAGAAAGTATCTCTAATAATCTAAGCCCAGCATAAATACCACTATCAAAGCCTAAGAATTTATCTCTAAAGTAAACATGACCTGATAGTTCTCCTCCAAAAGCAAGGTCTAACTCTTTAACTTTCGCTTTAGTATATGAATTACCTGTTCTATAACAGTAAGGTGTTCCCCCTAGTTTAATTATCTCATCTTCTAGACTCTTACTACATTTAACATCATAAAGAAAAGTCTTATTACTTACTTTATTAATGATATCTCTAATAATTATAATCATATAGTAATCTATTGGTATAAACTTACCACTACCTGAAATAACTCCTACTCTATCACCATCACCATCAAAAGCAAGACCAACATCAGCTTTTCTATCTATAACCGCTTGTTTTAACTCGTCTAAATTACTTTCAATAGATGGATCTGGATGATGATTAGGAAAACTTCCATCACTTTCCCCATTAATAATAGTATAATCTACATCTACTCTTTTAAAGACATCATCTAAAAGAATAGAAGTTGTTCCATTACCAGGGTCAAGTACTACTTTAACTTTTCTTTTACCAAAAGATAAATTATCTGTCAAAGCACTTAAATAATCTTCTTTTACATCTTTTTTAGTAATGGACCCTTCTCCATAATGAAACTTACCTTGCTTTATATAGTTATAGAAGTCCTCTATCTCTTTCCCTTTAGCATTATCATAATTTTTAAAGGCAAACTTAAAACCATTTTCATCTTTAGGATTATGACTTGCTGTTATCATAATACCTGAATCAATACTTAAATCAATACAACCAAAGTAATACATTGGAGTTGTACATAGTCCTAAATCATAAACATTAATTCCTGTGTCAATAAGTCCTTGAATTAAAGCTTGATGTAAATCAGGAGAAGATAATCTATTATCATGCCCTACAACACATTTATCTTTTCCTAAATCTATTAATTTACTACCAAAACCAACTCCTATTGTATAAGCAGTATCTACATCAATATCAGTAGGTACAACTCCTCTAATATCATAACCTCTAAATATATATTTATTAATATCTTCTTTTATTTTCATATTTATCCCTTTCTAACTATAAAGTATATCATCTTTTTTAATATTTATCTTAGTCTTTAAAATATTTCTACACAACTTGACAATTATTTTTGTTTCTTTTTTATTCCTTTTAAACTATATCTTTTTAATTTACTAAGAGGGTTATTGTAATCACTAATATTTATCCAAGGAAAGGCATTTAACATATGTCTAACAAAGAAATTAGTCTTAATATCTCGTTTCTTAGTAAGTTCTTCTCTTATTAGTTTTGTAATCTCAGCGGTTACATCACGACTTTTAAACTTTCGTGATGAGACTTTAACTTGATAAAGAGTTCTTATAGTAATAATAACATCACTAAGAAAAATAAACATTAAAATAACCGCTACTATTCTTAAAGCTAGTATAGGAAGTTTACCTACAATAGATACCACTACAGGATTAAGAACATAGGTAAAGAAGACTCCACCTATACCAAAAAGAAAGGCATTAAATAGACAAACTCTTCCTTCAATGTTAAATCTTCTGTCACTATAATCCCACCATCTTGCTTTAAAAATCTTTTCTAAGACATAACTAGTAATATATTCAACAGTGGTACAGACAAAGGCACTCATGACAAAGACTGTAACTAAATCAGATTTATATCTTATAATAAATGAGCCCATTAACAAACAACATATTCCGTATATTGGTAAATACGGGCCTAAGAAGAAACCTCTATTTAAAACAAGCTTTTTATCATGTATAGTACAACTAATTATTTCTACAATATAACCAAAGAAAGAATAAAACATAAATAAAAGAAAAATATAACAAACTGTATCAAACATAAAACTTCACCTAACCTATAAGCATTGCAAGTATTGCGATTATAACACCACAGCCTAACCCAATAATAGTAATCTTTTTATTAGAAGTCTTCTTAACTTTAGGATATAACTCAAAGATAATAATATATAAAAGCATACCTATAGTAAGAGCAAGTAAGGAACCTATTACAATATCACTAACAGCATTAATATTTAATAAGTAGAGTAATAAACCTCCTACAAAACTAGAAATAAATAAAGATATTATACAAAATAGATATTTACCTAGTTTTTCATCATTATTTAAGGTTGTAGTAACAATTATTCCTAAAGGTACATTATGAAGTCCAACCCCTAAAGCCATCATTATACCTAAATTAATATCATTAGTAGCAGTTAAATAAATAGCCATACCTTCAACAAAATTATGAATGATTAAGGCAATAGTAGCAAGAACACCAATATGAACAATATTTTTCTTCTCTTCTTTCTTAGTCATCTTAACATCTTCATGTTCAGGAACAAAATCATCTATTATTTTAAAGATTAAAAGTCCAAGACAAGTGAAAAGAATAAATAGATAAATATGTTTAATACCTAAATGCTCTATAGTATGTCCTAACAAATCTGTTAATATTAGCATTGTAAGGATTGAAAGTGCAAAGGCAAAGATAAAGTCTAAGACTTTCTTTTGTTTCTTTAAAAAGAATGCTATTATAACACCTATAATGATAAAAAATCCTAATAAGAATGTTATAAATAAAGCAAGTGTATTATGCATAAGTTATCACTCCTCATCTATATCCATATATAAATTTATTTCATCTTCAGTTGGGAAATCTTTTAACAAGTTATCAGGAAGTTCATTAAATATTTTATATTCACTAACTCCTACGGGTTTATTAATATATTTTAAAGTATAGTCTACTATTTGGTTATTTTTGCTAGAACATAAAATAATACCAATAGATGGATTATCATTATCATCTTTAACTTGTTCATCTAATGCTGTTAAATAAAAGCCCATCTTACTGCCAAATTCAGGTTTAAACTTACCTACTTTAAGTTCTACAGCGATATAACATTTTAGTTTAATATGATAAAATAATAAATCTATATAAAAATCTTCATCACCTACTGTTATTTTATATTGGTTACCCACAAAAGAAAAACCACTACCCAATTCTAATAACATATTTTTTAAGCGTTCTAGCATCTTATTTTCAAGTTCTCTTTCTTTATAGTCTTCAGTTAATTCAATTAAATCAAATACATAAGGTTCTTTCATAATATTATTAGCAAGATCACTATTTTCTTTTAAAGTTACTTTAAAATTATTATGTTTTACATTTTTAACCTGTCTTTTATATAAATCAGTATCTATCTGATAAACAAGAATACTATCAGACCATCCTTCTTCTAAACATTTCTCTATATACCATTTACGAATATTCTTATCCTTAACTTTTTGCATTAAGGTAATATTATGTTTCCATGGTAATTTTGCAACCAGTTGCAAAAATTCATTATCATTTTTATACTCATTATAAAATGCTTTCATATAATTTAAATTACGAACAGAAAATCCCTTTAAATTAGGAAATGTTAGTTTTAATTCTAAAGCCAAATTTTCTACAAACTTATTTCCCCAAGTATAATTTTCATTAATTGTTTTACCAATTCTGTAGTACAAATTTACCAAATCAGCATTGGCATTTGTCATAACTTTTAATTGAGTACTTTTAACATCATTTTTTATATTATTATATATTTCTTGAAATGACTTATCTAACATAGTGTTTCCTCCTTAAAATTTAAAGTATTACTGTTATAATAACAATTATAGCAAGAATAATACGATAAATCATAAATAGTTTAAAGTCATGTTTTTTAAGATATTGTAATAAGAATTTAATACAAACTAATCCAGTAACAAACGATACAACAATTCCTAAGATAAAGATAGTGGCGTTTTGCATTATTAATTCTACTGCTCCATCATCAAGCAACTGAAGAACACAAGCTCCAAGAACAACAGGTGCTGATAGATAAAAGGAAAACTTAGCTGCACTTTCTCTATCTACTTTTAAACATCTAGCACTTGCAATTGTTGTACCACTACGAGAAAATCCTGGTATTAAGGCAAAGACTTGAGAACAGCCAATAATAATAGCATCTTTAAAAGATAGTTCCTTAGTGTTTTTCTCTTCTTTACTATTTTTATCTACAAGATAGATGATAATACCCATTACTATTAGAGCTGTTGCAATTAAAAGATAGTTAGTTCTAATAGCATCTTCAATAACATCTTCAAATAAAACTCCTACGATAGCAGCAGGAATAGTGGCAACTACTATTTGCCAGAATAGTTTACCATCCTTATCTTTAACACCTTTAGTTACTCCTTTTATAACCATATTTAAAAAGTCTTTAAAGAAGAATACCGCTATCGCTAACAAAGTACCTAAGTGTAAAGCTAAATCAAAGCATAAAGCCACTTTAGTAGACATATCAGCGCCAATTCCAAAAAGGTCCCTAAAAATAATTAAATGGGCACTACTTGAAATAGGCAAAAACTCCGCAATTCCCTGAATAATTCCTAAAATAATTGTATTAATAATATCTGTCATAATTAACCTCTTTTCTACTAATTAAGTATATCATTAAAAAGGAATAATTAAAAGAACTAGAAAACAAATTAGACACATCTAAACAAAATTATCAAAAAGAAAAAGCATAGTCTAAACTATACTATTTCTCAAAACTTGCCATTATTACAGGTACTACATTCTTCTTACGAGATACACAGTCTTGTAAATATTCTCCTTCACTCATATCTTTATCATAAGCATTATCCATTATATCTTTAGCTTTTCTATTAAATAGAACATAAGAACCATTCTTAATGATATCTGTTATATATAAAGCGATTAATGAATAGTTATTACCCTCTGCTTCTCTATCTAAAGTATCAAGATAAGCATCCATATCTTTCTTAATATCATCAAAATTAGTAGTAAAGAACTGTCCTATACCTAAAGTCTTATCATCTACTGTATATAGTTTAAAGTCATTATATAGTACATCTTCATGAGCCATACCATCAAGTGATGTACCTGCTTTAATTAGATTAAGTCCATATTCTTCATAATCTACTCCAGCGATACTAGATAACTCTTTAACAGCTTTTTTATCTAATTCTGTAGTTGTAGGTGATTTAAGTATTAATGTATCTGATAGAATTCCCGATAACATCATACCCGCTATTTCTTTAGGTATTTCAATATTTCTTTCTTTATATAGAGAATAAATAATAGTATTACTTGAACCAACAGCCATATTTCTAAAGTTAATAGGACTAGCAGTTGATAAACTACTTAAATTATGATGGTCAACTATCTCAATTATTTCTGCTTCCTCTAATCCTTCAGCACTTTGCTTTTCTTCATTATGGTCAACAAGGATTACTTTCTTAGGATTTTTAGAATCTAAATCTGTTATTCTTAGAAGTCCTAAACATTTACCTGTTCTTCCATTGATAACAGGATAATTAGTATGTCTTAGTTTCTTATTAACATCTAATATATCATCAACATAACTATTTTCATCAAAGTAAACAGCATCTTTAGTAGTTCTTTCCATTGTTCTAATATAATTAGTTAAACCTATTAATTTGGCAATATGATATGTATCATAACTACTTCTAATAATATTAATGCCATTTTCTTTAGCAAGTTCTATATGTTCATCTTTTATTTCACTAAATCCTGATAGTATAATCATCTTAACTTTAGAATTAACAGCATATTCTATAACACTATGTCTATCTCCTACTATTAAGATATCATCACTAGTTAGTTTAACTGTATTTATAAAAGTTGTACTCCGATAAGCAGCGGCTAGAATATTACCAACTATCTCATCATCTGCTCTATTTACTTCTTCAGCATTTAAAACATTAAGTAAGTTATCATAACTAGTTTCAAGCTTCTCTACTTTAGTATTAATAAAAGTATGTGCTAAATCTTTAATTGTAACTATTCCCTTAAATTTATTTTTATCATCAACTATTGGTACACCAGTTAAACCTTCATTTAACATATAGATATAACTATCAAAAATAGATTTCTTTTCATTTAAGAAATAACCCTTATGATAATTAATATCTTTAAGTTGTAATTTAACATCATTTAAATATACAGGTTCTTTTACTTTAAAGTAATTTAGAGCATATTTAGTCTCTTTATTAATTGCACTTAATACACGAGGCTCTACATTAAAACCTAATTGTTTTTTTAAATAAGCATAACTTATCGCTGCACTAACTGAATCTGTATCAGGTTTACGATGCCCAAAAACATATATTTTTTCCATATTACTCCTTCTTTCTACTTGTAGATTATATCACACTTTTGTTGCATTTAAAAGGAAAAATAACTATTTATTTTCAAAATAGCCTAGAGATAATACATCATTCTTTTAAAGCAAAATAATTATTACTAAATAATAATTAACTAAGTCTTTATTAGAAAGTTTAATAATATCATTATCTTTTAGTTCTCCATAACTAAAATTAGTATAACCTGAAAAGCCTCCACTTTTATTTAAATTAAAATATCTATAATTATCACTATCAAAGCCATTGTATTTCATTTTCCCATTTTTTCCTTTGCTTGTTTTAATAACTCTATTCTTTCGCCAAAACCTTCTATCGTTCTTTCTAACCTTTTGGGATTTAATTCTATTATATCAGAATATTTTTCTAAAACTTCTTTATATTCATCTTTCAAACCATCTAACTTTGTTAAATCATATTTTTCTAAACTTATATAATTAGCCAACTCATTAACTGTCATATTATGAGAATGAAAAAACTTATACTTTTCATTATCAAAATCTAAATACGGAAGTGTTACATCTGATTGTAGACTTGTTCCTGTATCAAAAATAGGTGTTATTCTTTCCCATTTTAAATTCTTAACATTTCTAATAATTCCATAATTCTTCATATGTCTATCTGTATTTAACATTAAATAATCAACTATATACATATCTGATAATTTCTTCTTTACATCTTTAATACCATGAGACTCTAAGATACTAATATACTTTTCATAATCGCTAACATTACCATCACTATCTAAATTAATAATATCACTAGCCGATATAATTTCTTCATCTTTAGTTAAAAAGTTCTTACACTTACATACTAATTGTCCTCTTAATATATCTAAAGTATAGTAACAATAATCTAAATCAAGCCTTTTACAAATCATGGAAGCGAGCCATTCATTTATGGGCTCTAGCCCTGATATAGAATATGCTCCTTTTACTAAGACTCTATTATTATCTTTATCAATAATCCAGCCTTTTTTTACCATTCCATCGGTAGTATTATTAGGAGAATGCAAACTAATTCTTGCACTGGATTCTCTAGAATTAGAATTTAGTGATACATCTAAATAATCTTTATACTCAAAATCATTCATAAAAAAGTTTATATCTTTCCATTTCAATTTTTTCTTTTCATCTTTAATCCAATATTGGTCAGATAGAGATAAGCCATAAGCTTTATTTAAAAGTTCTATAGGCGATACTACATTTAACTTTTCTAATAACTTCTCTATATTTTGTCTCCATGTGGGAATACCTCTACCTTTAAACCACGAATTTAAGGCAACTAATACATCTTCATTATGGTTATATGCATTATATAAAGATAATGGTGCATAGTTGATATCATAATATTCATATATTTTTTGAAATGTATTATTCTCATCCATTTCTGCTAACAATACTTTTTTATTTTGGTTCATTAAGATTACTTTCATCATTATCACCTTCTTTAGGATTATCTATTTCCATCTATTAAAATCTCTTCTTAAACCTAATCTTTTTGCTCTACTCTTCTTTCTTTCATCACTTACTTCTATATTTCTAATATCATCTAATGCTATCTCAAAATACTTAATAACTGTTTTATCATCAATATTAGGATGATATTCTCTAATCTTTTTATAAAGAGCCATAGCAAGCTCTTTATCACAGACTATATTTATATCAGAATCATCATTATAATCATGCTCTTCTAAAACAGATGCCATAACTCTCTCATCAAAAGAAAGACTGTCTTCTTTTCCTCTATTAGATAATTTCATGGCTTTATCATTTATACCACATTTAACACAAAAACAATCGTATTCTCCATATTCATTCATAGAAAGACCCCATAAGTGCTCACAGTTTTCATATTCACCATATTTCATTAAGCTATATAGGTTTTTCCTTTTAGTAGCTAATTCGCTTTTCTTTTTTTGTAGTCCTAAATATTTTTTTACTATTGAAGTTTCTTCTAATCCCCATATTTCTTGTTCTATATTTCTATATTGTTCATCTATATCACTAAAGTCAGCCCTTATACATTCTAAAGCATTTTTACTAATCATAACAATACCTCCAAGTAAGTATATTGTATCATATCTTTACTGCTTTTTAAACAAAATAAAAACCCTTATATAAATAAGGGTTACATGCAATTTGGTGCGGGTAACAGGAGTTGAACCTGCACGTCTAAGACACTAGATCCTAAGTCTAGCGCGTCTGCCAATTCCGCCA
>CALVIV010000039.1 GCA_944331935.1 uncultured Bacilli bacterium
TAACTGAAACTTTGGATAAAAATTATATGAATATGTTAAAGGGTATTATTGATGAAGAACAATATATAAGAGTTAGTGAAAATCTAAAGCATGAAATAGAAAATAATAAATCAAGTATTGATAATCTTAAAAATGAAAATAGTGAATCCAATAAAATAGATAATAAAATGATAGAAAAATATATTAATGAATTTTTATCATTAGAAAATCCAACTAGAGAATTGATAATAAGTTTGGTTGAAAAAATTTATATCTATCAGGACAAAACGATAGATATTATATTTACATTTAAAAATGTTACATAAAAAATGTATCTGGAGATAGCCTTTGGAGCATAGCAAGTCGTTATGGAATAAGTGTTAATGATTTAAGACGTGCTAATAATCTTACTAGTGATACTTTAAGTATAGGGCAAGTTTTAATAATCCCAGGAGTAGGTAGTGGTAATGAAGGTAATGATAATATTACAGGACCATCTACTACTTATACTGTAGTAAAAGGTGATAGCTTGTGGAGCATTGCTAATCGTTTTGGAGTTACAGTCCAAGCTTTAAGAGATGCTAATAACTTAACTAGTGATGTGTTAAGTGTAGGGCAAGTATTAACTATACCAGGTGTTAGTGGAGAAGAAGATAATGGTGAAGATGAGGATAATGGAGCAGTCTTTTATTATACTGTAGAGCGAGGAGATAGTCTTTGGAGTATAGCAAGACGTTTTGGTGTTACTGTTCAAGAAATAAGAGATGCTAATGATTTAACGAGTGATACTTTAAGTATAGGACAATCTTTAATAATTCCAGGGATTAGTGCGGGAGATGACTTAGAAGATAATGAAGATAGTGAAACAGTTCCTACTACTTATACAGTAGCCTCTGGTGATAGTCTATGGAGTATTGCTAATCGTTTTGGGGTAACTGTCAATGATTTAAAATCTGCTAATGGTTTAACATCTAACTTATTATCAGTTGGCCAAGTATTAATTATTCCTACAGCAGGTTCTAGTACTCCAGGAAGTCCAACCTATAATACCTATACAGTAGCCTCAGGTGACAGTTTATGGAGTATTGCTAATCGTTTTGGAACTACAGTTGATACTATTAAAACTTTAAATAATTTGACATCTAATTTACTATCCATTGGTCAAGTGTTACAAATACCAAATAATTGATGTAAAATCTAGTAAAAAGCATTGATTTACCAAGGCTTTCATGCTATTCTTATTATGTAAGCAAAATACATGCTTAAATTAATAGGAGGTTTTATAAATGAAAAAAGTAGAATTAGTTGAAGCTGTTGCAGAAAAAGCTGGTTTAACTAAAGCTGATGCAACTCGTGCTATTGATGCATTCTGTGAAACTGTTACTGAAACATTAGCTAAAGGAGATAAAATTCCACTAGTTGGATTTGGTACATTTAGTGTTTCAAAAAGAGCTGCTCGTGAAGGACGTAATCCAAGAACTGGTGCAACTGTTCAAATCGCAGCAAGAAATGCTGTTTCATTTAAAGCAGGATCTGCTCTTAAAGATGCAGTAAACTAGAAATAAGCCAGTGATGGCTTTTTTTTCTTTATGTTAATATATTTAATTATTATTAATACGTTTACTTTTGTTATATATGGAGTAGATAAATTTCTTGCTATTAAACATTACTATAGAATTAGTGAAAAGCTTCTATATTTGTTTAGTATATTTGGAGGAGCATTAGGGGCACTTTTGGGAATGTTTTTCTTTAGACATAAGACCTTAAAATTAAAGTTTTATCTTGTTAATATTACATTTTTAGTGGGATGGGTTATATTATTATATATTTAAAAAAGATTGATTAAATGGTAAAATATATATATATATATATATAGAAAGCAGTGATATAAATAATGTTAGATACAGCTTTTAATGTTTTAAAAATGATAGAAGATAACTCTTATGAAGCTTATATTGTAGGAGGATTTGTTCGTGACTATATAATGGGTATTAAATCTAATGATGTTGATATTACTACTAATGCTAAACCAAAGGATTTAATTAAGATATTTCCTAATGCTAATATAGATAATGAAGTCTATGGTAGTGTTATAGTCTATTTAAATAATATTAGATTTGAAATAACTACTTATAGAGATGAGGGTAATTATTTAGATAATAGACATCCCGATACTGTTAATTATGTTGATGACTTAAAGATAGACCTTAAAAGAAGGGATTTTACTATTAATACGATTTGTATGGATAAAGAGGGTAATATCGTTGATTTACTTAATAGTAGAAGTGATATAGATAATAAGATAATTAAGACGGTTATAGAACCTTTAGAGTCCTTTAAAATAGATTCTCTTAGAATATTAAGAGCGATTAGATTTGCTACTACTCTTGACTTTGAACTTGCTTTAGATGTCAAAGAAGCGATTATGCAATCTAAATATTTACTTAAAGATTTATCTATTAATAGAAAAAAGAGTGAGTTAGATAAGATATTTAGTAGTCCTAATATAGAAAAGGGAATTAAGTTAATAAAAGAGTTAGATTTAATCGATGTATTATATCTAGATAATATTAATAAAGTAAAGCCTTGTAGTCAAGTTATAGGAATATGGACAATGTTAGAAGTTGATGATATTTATCCTTTTACTAGAAATGAGTTAAAATTAATGAAAGATATAAGGGAGTCTATTAAGAATAATCCACTTGCCTTTACTACTCTTTATTATTATGATTTATATCCTTGTACAGTAGCAGGAGAGATTCTTTCTATTCCTAAGAAAGAGATTATGGATAATTATAAATCTATGCCTATTCATAAGAGAAGTGATATAGTTATAGATAGTTATGATTTAATTGATTATTTAAAGATAGAAGATGGTCCTATTATAAGTAAGTTATGGAAAGAGTTAGAGATTAAACTATTAAATTTAGAAGTTAATAATAATAAAGAAGAGCTTTTAAATCTTGCTAAAAAGATATATACTAGTAGTAATTTAGTTAAGGAGGATGCTGATGAAACAAAAACAACTGGTTAGTTTATTAGAAAGTAAGAATATTGTAGTACCTCTTCTTTTTTTTAAAGAATATAAGAAATTAAATATAAGTTTAGAAGAGTTTATATTTTTGATGTATTTAAAAGATAAAGGAAACACTTTTACCTTTGACCCTAAGAGTATGAGTGAAGAGTTAGGACTTAGTATTAAAGATATTTTAGTTTTAATATCTTCTCTTACCGATAAAAAGCTTCTTTTAATAGATACTTTTAAAAATGATAAGGGGATAGGAGAAGAGAAGGTAGATATCTCATTATTTTATGAGAAAATAGCTTCTATAATTAGTGATGAGGTTATTAAAGATAATGAAGAAGAGCTTGATACTAGTATATTTTCTACTATTGAAAAAGAGTTTGGTAGGACTCTTAATTCTAGTGAGATAGAGTTTATTAAAGCTTGGGCTTCTACTTTCGATAGTGGAGTTATTATTGAAGCGGTTAAAGAAGCGGTTCTTAATGGAGTATCAAGTATTAGATATATAGATAAGATTTTATATGAATGGAGTAAATTGGGAATAAAGACAAGTGAAGATGTTAGACATTTTCTTAATAATAAAAATAAGGAGATTAAAGAAAAAGAACCAGTAGAGGTTTTTGATTATGATTGGTTTGATGATGAAGATGAATAAAGTAGAAGTAATAGAGAATTATTTAGATGAAATGTTTAAAGACCCTAAATGTGAACTTAATTATCACAATGATTATGAATTATTAATTGCTATTGTTCTTAGTGCACAGACTACTGATAAGAGAGTTAATAGTGTTACACCAATATTGTTTGATAGATATAATAGCTTGGAAAAGTTAATGAATGCTGATATTAGTGATATAGAAAGTATTTTAAGACCACTTGGCTCTTTTAGAAAGAAAGCAGTTTATGTTAAAGAGATTGCTAGAATATTAGTTTCTAAATATAATGGAAAAGTTCCAACTAATAGAAAGTGTTTAGAAGCGATGCCAGGGGTAGGAAGAAAGACTGTTAATGTGTTTTTAGGTGAGTTTTATAATATTCCTGCTATTGCAGTTGATACTCATGTAGAAAGAGTTTCTAAAAGACTTGGGCTTGCTAAAGATGAGGATAGTGTTAGGGAAGTAGAAGAGAAGTTAAAGAGGAAATTTAAAAGAGAAGATTGGGCTAAGAGACATTTACAACTTGTTTTATTTGGAAGATATCATTGTAAAGCGGTTAGTCCTAATTGTGATGAATGTAAATTAAAAAGTATATGTAAATATAAAAAAGGAAGCTAGGATTTAGCTTCCTTTTAAGATTCTATGCTAGTATTACCGTCTCCACCTTCTCCTCCACCACTTGGAGGGGCTGTTCCTGAAACGTTAACAGTAATGGTACCTGTTTCTTTAGTTTCTCCATCATAAGTAAAACGGTATTTTAAATTATAAGTTCCAGCTTCTGATAGAGTAGAGACGGATGTACTTGTAACTGGTCCTGAGATGCTTGCTAGAGTCCAATTACTTGTTTGGCTAGTTACATCTGTTGAACCATTGTAAACAGTTACATATCTTGTTATATCACTTATGTTAAATGTATCTACATTAATAGCACTTGCTGTTATTCTAAGGTTAGCACTTTGTTTTTCTAAAGTGTATGTAGCAGCTTCACTATTTAGACCATCATATTTTTTGAATGTTGCCACTACTTTATATGTTCCATAAGGATTACTTGGATTGTTTATTGTATAACTTGTATTAGTAGTAAATCCTAATAAAGTATTATTGAAGTATACATTATATCCAAAGTCTCCATATGATGAGTCTGTACTACCTGGATTAACGGCATTCCATGATAGTTTAACATTTCCATTTGAATATGTTGCAGTTAAACCTGTTGGTGTTGCTAAATTACTGGTTTCAGCACTACCTTTAGGTTCATGGTCTTTTTTGAAATATTCATATAGAATGCTTCCTGAATATCCTGTTCCAGCAATTCTTGCTGTAGAACTACCTGCTACTAGAGGAACTCTTACAACACTGTCAGGCATTTTGAATTCTTCTTTATTTTTTTCAAATACTTCATTAGCAATGGCTGTAAATAATCTATCACGTTGAACTGTTCCAGATAGGTTATGACAATAGTATCCTTCAGCAACTGATTCAGGAGTAGTATCTTTATATCCATACCACATAGCGATTGTTGTTTTAGTTGTATATCCAATAACCCAAGAATCTCTAATGGCATCATCTGCCATGCCTAGTTTTTTACGATAGTTTTCATCAAAGTTTGTAGTACCTGTTTTCATAGCAACGTTTTCCATGGCTCCACCACCAGTTATACTTGTGTCATCTAACATACTTGTAATCATAAAAGCGGTAGAGTCTTCCATAGCCTTAGTTTTTTTACTTTCATGAGTATATTCCTCTCCAGTATTAGTAAATACGATTTTGCTTACAGAATATGGTTCATTATAATATCCTCCATTAGAGAAAGCAGAGTAGGCAGCAGCCATTTGTAATGGATTAACACCATCAAAGGCTCCTAAGGCATGAGCTTCATGAATTTTACCATTTTCTATTTCTGGTTCAATTCCTAATTTTTGGACAAATTCAATTATTTTTTTATTATCTACTTGTTGGAATGCTTTTAAAGCTGGAATATTTCTTGATAGGGATAAGGCTCTTCTTGTTGTCATGTTACCCATAAATTTACCATCCCAGTTATTTATTTCTTGACCATTACTATATGAGTATGGTTCATCTACAAACATTTTATAGTTATCATTACCATCATTATATCCAAAGGTAGAGGCATTATTATATTCAATTAATGGTCCGTAATCAAATAATGGTTTTGCGGTAGAACCAGGTTGTCTTACCATGTCAGTTGCATAGTTAAATTGATTAACACCTGTTTTATTTCTACCAGCACCAACTGCTAGTATTTTTCCACTTTCACTATCTAAAACGGCAACTCCACTTTGAATAACATCATTAATCCAGTTATAACTTTCACCATTCATTACTTTATTTAATCCATCTTGTTTATCAGGATCTAAATTAGTATATATTTGCATTGGTACAGTGTAAGGATTTTGTCCAGTTTTTTCTTCAACTTCAGCGACAACTGTATCAATATATCCTTGATATTCACTATTGCCACTTGTATCAGCTTCAGCATTGTAATTAACAAGGCTTTCGATACTAATTGAACTTGCTATATCTCTTTCTTCTTTTGTAATATATCCATGACGTTCCATTAAGTAAAGAACTGTATCACGTCTTTTAGTAACATTTTCAATGTTATCTTCATTGGTTGGTCTATATGCATTAGGTGCTTGGAACATTCCTGCTATAATACTAGCTTCTGCTAAGTTTAAGTCTCCTACATCTTTATTAAAGTAAACTCTTGCTGCTTGACTAACTCCATAGACATTACCACCTAAGTTGTGATTATTAACATAAAACTCTATTATCTGTTCTTTAGTATAATTCTTTTCTAGTTTAAATATAGATAAATAAATATCTTGGAACTTTCTAATAACTCCATCAAGTCCTGTTGCGATACTAGATGTTAAACTGTTTTTAACAACTTGCATTGATAGAGTAGAAGCCCCACCAGCATCAGAATTTCCAAATACTTGACCAATTGAAGCTCTTAAAAATCTTGGAGCATCAAATCCATTATGCTGGAAGAATCTTGAATCTTCTGTAGCGACGATTGCATCTACTAATACTTCAGGTAATTCATCATAAGTTACTTTATCACGCATTTCACTACCTAGTTTTGCATATTCTTCACCATTAACATCATATAAGGCAGATGGTTCATTACTATCTAGTTTTTTAGCATCAAATTTAGGGTTAGATGATATTGCAATATAAATCATAAAGACAATACCTAATAGCATTACTAATATACCAATCGATAAGACGATAATTAAAATTGTATTAACTACTTTCTTTTTCTTTGGTTTATTTTTAACACTATCTACTAATTTAGCAAGTCCTGCTATTATTAGTATTCCCACTCCCATAAAGACTGTGAATAATAATCCTAGGACAAAGTATCCTACAATCATTAAAATAATAAACATTGCTGCAAAAATCATAAATAAGTTATTAGGTTTTTTTGTTCTTTTAGTTTTAGCTTTAGCTTTACTATTCTTAGTTTTTGCCATTATCTTTTACCTCCAAAAATTCATCTACTACTTTTAAGTAGTCAAGCCTAGGGCGATATTTTTCTTTTAAGAGATATCCTTTTTTATTAAAGAAATCTAAAGGAATAGATTTTCTTTCATTATCTTTAGTAAAAGAAAAAAGGTCCTCTGCTTTTAATAGATATGTTTTATTAAGTACACTAAAACGTACAATTATAAAGCCGATTCCCCCATGATTTGTAATGTTTTCTAAGTGTTTTAATTGGTGCTTATGAATATTTGCCAGTGGGAATGAAGTTTTATTTTTTGTCTCTTTCGCTTCAAAGTCAATGTAATAACCTTTATAGATACCATTATAGTCAGTAGTTGATGGTTCCATATAGAAAGCTTCTTTAATAGTAGAAGTTCTATCTTTTCTAAAATCAACTTTAGTGACTTTTATAGGAGTTGGTTTCTTATATATATATGCAATATCTTTATCTCTATAATAACTATTTGTTTCGTTTATATCATCTTCTAGAGTCATACCACGATGTGAATAGTTAATTACTTGTTCATGACTTTTTTTTATCCCATTAGGATAATTCATCTTTATCACCTATTAACAATTATACTATATCTTTTTAGAAATATCTATAATTATTGATTATTTTTATTTTTAGTAAATTTATAGATTTTAGGATTTTCTTCAGAAGTTTTTACATAAGGTTTTGTCATACTTATTTTTCTTTTTATTTCATACAGTCTTGCATCAGAATTTGCAACAGTGTTAATAGCTTCACTTAAAAATAAAATTCTTTTTTCAATATATGGTGTAATACCTATAAATGATTTTTCTAAAATTAAAAATTCTTTTGAACAGTTATTAGTATGTTCTTTGTTTTGGTTAGATAATTTAATATTACCATCTTCATCTTTAAAAATATAGAAGTGTTTGTATTCGTATTCATCTTTTTGTTTAGCATAATCTTTTATATTGTAGTTCCTATTTTGATATTTAGGTGCTTTGTCTTTAATAGATTGTCTATCTATATTAATAGAAGCTTCTTTTATCCTATATATGTGTTTTACATTTTTATCATCTACTAGTTTAACAATTATTTTATTTTCAGTGATATTGTGTCTAAAACTAAAATCAAATTCTTCTTTTTCTACATCACCAATTAATAGATGATCTAAATAGATTTCTCCTTTACTATTTGTATTAAGGGTGAAGTAAATATTTTCTCCTTTAAAGTGAACTCGATTTGGATCGCTTTTATCTATATTGACAGCTAATCTTTCTATTTTTTTACTTTTTATATTTTTTAATCCAAACCATCCTATAGGTTCATAGTTGTTTAGTGCAAATAATTCCATTAAATCTTTGTTGTTTGTAAAACTTTCTATGTAATTAAGTATATCCATAATTTTTCCTCCCTAAAATTTGCTTATTATTATACTACTATTTAGTATAATGTCAAAGAAAAACTTGTTTTGTCGAATTTGTTGTTATTATTTCCTTATTATATTACTATGTATTTAAGGAGCTTGATACTTATGAATAATAATGATGTAATATTAATATTGTCTAGTCTTAGTAATAAAATTAAAGAAGCCTTAATATTAAGAGATGCAGAAGTTCTTCTAGAAAAGATTGACAAAAACTCTAATATTTTCTAAAATAAGAGTGTAAAGGGATTGGTGATTTAGATGTACCAGAATAAAATAACATTAACACCCCAGGAAATTTTAGAAAAGGATTTTAAGATTGATACAAGAGGATATCGTCTTAAAGAAGTTGATCAGTTTCTTGATGTTATAATTGGTGATTATGAACAATTTTTTGCGATTATTGATAGTTTAGAGAAAGAGAAAGCTGAATTATTAAGAGAGATTATGGCTTTGAAACAGGACCTTAGAAATGCTAAGATGAATGTGGAGATTGCTAGAAAGAATACTGATACAACTGAAGTTAGTAATCTTGATATTCTAAGAAGACTTAGTCAACTTGAAAAAGAAGTTTACGGAAGAGATGATAATTAGTATTTTAGACAAGTGCTGGGATTAATTCCTAGAGGAAAGTCCATGCTCACACAGTCTGCGATGATTGTAGTGTTCGTGCTTAAGGAAAAAATAACTTAAGGTAGTGTTTAACACTAACGGCTTAGTCTTTACCTAAGGAGTTTCTATGGTGAAGACTTGTAAAGTGCCACAGAGACGAGCATCTAGGAAACTAGATGGATGAAACGCGGTAAACCCCACGAGTGAGAAACCCAAATTATGGTAGGGGAGCTTTAAGAAGAGAAATGAATCTTCTTAAGGACTAGAAATAGTAGATAAATACTTGTCACCTAGAAATAGGTACAGAACATGGCTTATTAAATATTAATTATAGATTGGAGAATAGATAAGTCTATGAAAGAGTTAGGATATTATCTTCAGGATACAAGAAGAAGTAATGGTGTTAGTTTAGAAGAGGCAGCGAGTGATTTGAATGTTGATGTTTCTTATCTTGAAAATATAGAGAGTGCTAATGTAAGAGCTTTTAAAGATGTTTATTATATGAGAGAACTAGTTAAGGAATATGCTAAATACTTAGGACTTAGTGAAGATAAGATACAGGATGAATTTAATGATTTTTTATTTGAACATACCTCTAAGATTTCTTTAGATGATATTAGGAATGCGAAGAAGAAGAAAGAAGAAGAGGATAGATTAGAAAATACAAAGAAAATTCAGTCCCCTTATACAAAAGAATATAAAAGAAAAATTAAGAAGTTGCCATTTGTAATTACAGGTATCATTTTTTTACTTGCAATTATTATTTCAATAATTGTTATTAAAACTATAAATAGGGAACCTGCAGTTACAAGTGAATTGAAAGGAATAAGTGTTTATGAATACACCTACTAAGTTAACTGTTTTAAGAATTATATTAACTATTATAATGATTATTATTTTAATATTCCCATTTTATTTGGTTGGATTTAGTTTTCCACAGATTGAAGTTAGTGGTATCTATATAAAAACAGAATATATAATTGCGGGAGTTATCTTTATAATTGCAAGTTTAACGGATTTCTTAGATGGACATTTGGCTAGAAAAAATAACGAGGTTACTGATTTAGGAAAAATGTTAGATGCAATAGCTGATAAAGTATTAGTAAATAGTGCTTTAATAATACTTTCTTATAAAGGATTTATTCCTGTTGCTATTCCTGTTATTATTATATTTAGAGATACTATTGTAGATGCTATTAAGATGCAAGCTTCTAGTAAAGGTAAAGTTGTGGCAGCGATTAAATCTGGTAAGATTAAAACTGCTTCTATGATGGTGGGATTAGTTTTAGTATTCTTTTATAATTTACCATTTGAGCTTTGGAATATTAGAGTTGCAGATTTTCTAGTATATTTTGCAACTATCATGTCAATAATTTCTATGATAGAGTATTTTAATCTTAATAAGAAGCTTATTTTAGGACCAAAAGAAAATTAAAATTTGGTTCTTTTTTTATGCGAATTTTGAAAATTCTCTAGGCAGATTTTTAAAATTCAGGGTGTTTTTTTGATGAATAACGGATTATCGCAAACCTTTGTTCGAAAAAATGCTTGACAATTTAATTTTATCCTTATAAAATAATATTGTAATATTTATTTGAGGAGGACATTATGAGTAAAATGACTAGTAAAGTTAGTAAAGATAAAAATTTGGAGGCAGTGCTTGCGGATATAGAGAAACAATTTGGTAAAGGGGCAGTTATGAGGTTAGGAGATAATCCTCATATGAAGATGGATGTAGTATCTAGTGGTTGTTTAAGTCTTGATATTGCTTTAGGAATAGGAGGATATCCTAAAGGACGTATTATAGAAATATATGGACCTGAGTCTAGTGGTAAAACTACTTTTGCTCTTCAAGCGATTGCTGAAGTACAAAAGACTGGTGGAAGAGCGGCATTTATTGATGCAGAACATGCTCTTGACCCTGTTTATGCGAAAAGACTTGGTGTTAATACTAATGAGCTTATTTTATCACAACCTGATACTGGTGAGCAGGCTTTAGAGATATGTGAAGCGTTAGTTAGAAGTGAAGCTGTTAATATTATTGTAATTGACTCTGTAGCAGCTTTAGTTCCACAAGCAGAAATAGATGGTGAGATGGGGGACTCTCATGTGGGATTACAAGCTAGACTTATGTCACAGGCTTTACGTAAGTTAAGTGGTACTATTAATAAGACTAATACAATTGCTATTTTTATTAACCAGTTAAGAGAGAAAGTTGGGGTTATGTTTGGTAATCCTGAGACTACTCCTGGTGGTAGAGCTTTGAAATTCTATTCTACGATTAGACTTGATATTAGACGTAATGAACAGTTAAAAGTTGGAGATAAAGTTATGGGTAATAAAACGACAGTTAAAGTTGTTAAAAATAAAGTAGCACCTCCATTTAAAACTGCTGTTGTTGATATTATGTATGGTGAGGGAATATCTCGTGAAGGAGAACTTATTGATTTAGGTAGTGAAGCAGGAATACTTGAGAAAACTGGTTCTTGGTACTCTTATAATGGTGAGAAACTTGGTCAAGGTAAAGAGAATGTTAAGTTATTACTTAAAGATAAACCTGAGTTAAGAGATGAGATAGAAGAAAAAGTTAGAGAGTACTATGGTATTAGCTTAAATAAAACTAGTGAAGAATAAAAAGAAGTCAGATGGCTTCTTTTATTTTTTCTTCTTCTAGGGTAAGTAAATCTCCAGGGGTGCAGTTTAATAATAAGCATATTTCTTCAATATATTTAAAACTAATAGAGGTAGTTTCTCCTCTTATAATTCTGTTTAAATTCCTTGATGTTATATTCATTCTTTGACATAACCAGTATTTACTTCTCTTATTTTGTTTTAATAGTTTTTCAATATTTACCTTAATCATTTTAGTTATCACCCGTTAATAAAATTTTATAAAAAAAGATAAATATAAATAAGATACTTGCATTACCCTTAGTTTAAGTCCCTTGACAAGATGCTAATTAAAACTTACAATATAATTAGATTATAGTTTAGATTTTTATTTAAAGTATATATCTAATGGAGGTATAAAATGAATGAAATGTTACTCTCCATTTTACTGATAATTTTTGGATTAATTTGTGGTTTTGGATTAACTTTTTTAGTTACCTATATAAGAGAAGGGACAACTTCTAAAAAGATAGATAAAATGTTAAGCGATGCAGAGAAAAATGCTGATAAGATTAAAAGAGATGCTGTTATGGAAGCGAAAGAAAAGTCTTATCAGTTAAAACTTGAAGTCGATAAAGATATTAAAGAGAAAAAGTCAGAACTTAAAGATAGTGAAAATAAACTATTACAAAGAGAGTCTAGTTTAGATAAACGTGATGAAATTTGTCAGAGACGTGAGGCTACTTTAGATGAAAGAGAAGAGAAGATAATTCAAAGACAAAAAGATATTCAAGAAAAAGAAGCAAAAGTGGAGGAAATTAAGAAAGAACAAATTAGTTTGCTTGAAGAAATTTCAGGCTATAGTAAAGAGAAAGCTCATGATTTGATTATGAAAAATGTAAAAGAGTCTATGAGTAGAGAGATTGCTGTTTATATTAGTGAACAGGAAAATGAAGCTAAGTTAACTGCTGATAAAAAAGCACAAGAGATGATAGTTAGTTCAATGCAAAGATACTCAGCAGATATTGCAAGTGATCAGACAGTTACTGTTGTTAGTTTACCTAATGACGAGATGAAAGGTAGATTAATAGGTAGAGAAGGTAGAAATATTAGAACTATTGAGGCTGTTACTGGGGTTGACCTTATTATTGATGATACTCCAGAAGCAGTGGTGTTATCTAGTTTTGATCCTTTAAGAAGAGAGATGGCTAGATTAACACTAGAAACATTGATAAAAGATGGTAGAGTTCATCCTACAAGAATTGAAGAAGTTTATGATAAAGTATGTAAAGAGACTAAAGAGAAAATTTTAGAGTATGGTAATAATGCTTTGTTTGAACTTGGTATTACGAAAATGGCACCTGAGTTAATAGAGATAATTGGTAGACTTCATTTTAGAACTAGTTATGGGCAAAATGCTTTACAACATTCAATTGAAGTTGCTAATTTAACTGGGCTTATGGCAGGAGAGATAGGTGAAGATGTATCTCTTGCGAAAAGAGCAGGACTATTACATGATATTGGTAAAGCAGTTGATCATGAGATTGAAGGAAGTCATGTTAGTATAGGAGTTGAGCTTGCTAAAAAATATGGAGAAAATGATGTTGTTATTAATGCAATAGCATCACATCATGGTGATACTGAAGCTACATCAGTTATATCTTCTTTAGTGGCAGTTGCTGATGCACTTTCTGCTAGTAGACCTGGGGCTAGAAATGATTCGCTAGAAAACTATGTCAAGAGATTAACTCAGTTAGAAGCAGTTGCTAATGATATAGAAGGTGTTTCTAAAGCCTATGCTATGCAAGCAGGAAGAGAACTTAGAGTTATAGTAGAACCAGATGAAATAGATGATTTAGAAGCTCATAGAGTAGCTCGTGATATTAAAGAAAAAATAGAATCTACTTTGAACTATCCTGGTACTATTAAAATTACTGTAGTAAGAGAGACTAGGGCAGTTGAAGAAGCAAAATAAAAGGGTTCTTTGTCAAATAGTGGGGATTTAAGAAAATCCAAATGACAAAATAATCGATTGAAGCATAAAATTATGCTTCTTTTCTTTTTGGTAAAATTAGACCTTTACAAATCATAATTCTAGCTTTGAATCGAGAGAAAGATCTAAATCCAAAGGCGATTCTTTTAATTACTTTCGCTATGTTGTAGAATTTGAGGGATAGTGATATAATGATAGTGTCGAGAGTGAATTTAGAAAGGAATATCTTTG
>CALVIV010000040.1 GCA_944331935.1 uncultured Bacilli bacterium
AATATTGACATGAAAAAAGCCTTATACTAAAAGGCTTTGATATATATTAATAATTGGTCCTATTGAAAAACTCGGGGAAGAAGGTTACTTTAAAAAATTTACACCAATTGTCTAACATTGTAAAAAAGGTTTGCTTTTTAACCTTTTTTTTGTTATGATTTAATATATAAGATAAGGGAGATGGAAGTTAATTATGATATTAGCAAATTTTGATTTAAGTTTTTTTACATCAATTCCAGGATTATTAATAACTGGAGGAGTTTTATTACTTTTAATTGCATTAATTATATTTATTGCAACAGGAAGTAAAAAAGGAAAGAAAAATAAAGCAGAAGAAAAGAAGGCTGAAGGAGAGGTTAATGCTACTCCTGCTGTTGATAATTCTACTACGGTTGCTACTACTGATATGCCTCAAGCTGCAACTACTACAATGCCTATGGATTCTAGTCCTGCTGTAGTACCAGCAGAACCAGTAGTTAATGGGACTCCTGTTGTAGAAAATAACGTAGGAACAACTCCTATAAATTCTACTCTAATTAATGGAAATGTAGAACCTAAAGTAGAACAACAAATGCCTAATGTGGTTGCTCAAGCTGAAGTTAATACTGGTGCTAATCCTACACAAACTGTTAATACTGTTAATCAGGAACCTATTTCTAGTGCTCCTACACCAGTAGTAGAGATGCCTAAGCCTAATCCAGATGTTGTTACTAGTGCAACTCCTCAAACTATAGAAAATCCTACACCTGTTGAAAATGTTGTTTCACCTAGTGTGGAAGTAGCAGCATCAGAACCAATTACTATTGTTAATGAAGAACCTAAAATAGATAATGCTGCAAAAGAAGAGCCTAAACCAATTTATGGAGGTGTTAGTTCTGTAATTCCTCAGATAAATGTTGTTGGAGAAGAACATCGTCCAATATATGGTGGTGCTGATCCATTAGAAAATACAGGTGCAATTCCAACAGTTAATAATAAAGAAATTCCTACAATTCCAAAAATCAATGAGGAACCAAAGGTTGAACCTGTAGCAGCATCTACTCCTAATGTAGAAGTGCCTACTATAGAGACACCACAAGTAGAAGGTGCAAAACAAGAAATAGTTACACCTACTGTTACAGAAACAGTACCTAAAGTAGAACCTGTACCAACTGCTTCTAAGCAAGAAGAAGAAATAGAAGATTTATTTTAAGAGTAATTTTTACTCTTTTTTTGTTCTTTCTTACTAAATTACTTCATACAATAATTTAGAAAAGAAAGGATGATAAAATTATGGAAACACTAAAAGTTTCATCAAAATCAAACCCTAATTCAGTAGCAGGGGCACTAGCCAATGTCTTTAGAGCAAATGGCAGTGTAGAAATACAAGCAGTAGGAGCAGGAGCCCTAAATCAAGCGATTAAAGCTGTAGCAATTGCAAGAGGATTCCTAGCACCAGCTGGTAAAAATATCGTTTGTATTCCTGCTTTTACTGATATAGCAATTGATGGAGAAGAGAGGACTGCTATTAAATTAATCATAGAAACTAAGTAAAAATACTTGTAAAAAATTAAAGTAAGCCTTATAATAAAATCAAGTCGATGACAAGAGACAATGTTAAGTAATTTTATTTAAGAGATACTGTGGTTGGTGAGAACAGTAATAAAACCTTAACTATCTCCTCTTTAGATGATTTTATATCCGGGCATTACCGTTATCTAAATTAAGTATAATAAGGATGGCACCGTCTATACTCCTTGTATAGACTCCTTAAAGCCATTCTTTTTTTGTTATATCGGCTTAGAAGGAGGAAAAAATGTTAGATATTAAATTTGTAAGAGAAAATAAAGAAATTGTTAAAGAAAATATTAAAAAGAAGTTTCAAGATGAAAAATTACCTTTAGTAGATGAAGTAGTAGAACTAGATGAGAAGATAAGAGCTTTAAAACAAGAAGGTGATGAGTTAAGAAAGACTCGTAATGATGAGAGTAGTTCTATTGGTTTACTTATGAAAGATAAAAAGGTAGAGGAAGCGGGTAAGAAAAAAGAAGAAGTTAAGAAGATTAATGAAAAGTTAGTTACTATTGAAGAAAATGAAAAGAAACTTAGTGATGAGTTAAGAAGTAAGATGATGGTAATCCCTAATATTATGGACCCTTCTGTGCCAATAGGTAAAGATGATAGTGAAAATATAGAAGTAGAACGTTTTGGGGATGCTTATAAACCAGAGTTTGAAATACCATATCATGCTGATATTATTATGAGACTTAATGGTGTGGATAAAGAAGCAGCAGGAAGAACATCTGGTGAAGGATTTTACTTTTTAACTGGAGATGTTGCAAGACTTCATGAAGCGATGATTGCCTATGCAAGAGACTATATGATAGATAAAGGATTTACTTATTGTGTACCACCTTTTATGATTCATAGTGATGTAGTAACAGGTGTTATGTCTTTTCCTGAGATGGAAGCGATGATGTATAAAATAGAAGGAGAAGATTTATATTTAATCGGTACTAGTGAACACTCTATGATTGGTAGATATAAAGGACAAATTATTAAAGAAGAAGACCTACCTTTAACCTTAACTTCATATTCACCATGCTTTAGAAAAGAAGGAGGTTCTCATGGATTAGAAGAAAGAGGACTTTACCGTGTTCATCAATTTGAAAAAGAAGAGATGATAGTTATCTGTAAACCAGAAGAGTCTATGGACTGGTATGAAAAAATGTGGAGATATACTGTTGAAGTGTTTAGAAATATGAATGTACCTGTTAGACAGTTAGAGTGTTGTAGTGGTGATTTAGCAGACTTAAAAGTTAAATCATGTGATGTAGAAGCATGGAGTCCTAGACAACAAAAATACTTTGAAGTAGGAAGTTGTTCAACTCTAGGAGATGCTCAAGCAAGAAGATTAGGTATTAGAACTAAAGGAGAAAATGGAACATACTTTGTTCATACTCTAAACAATACCGTAGTAGCATCACCTCGTGGACTAATCGCTGTTATAGAAAATAATTACAATGAAGATGGAAGCGTTACTATTCCTCTTGTCTTAAGACCTTATATGGGAGGATTAGAAGTAATAAGACCTAAAAATTAGTAAATTAATGTATAAATATCAAGGGATTGGCCATACTGATAGTAGAAGTAAAATTGACAAAACATAGGCATGTATGGTATAATAAAGACCGCACGTAAAAAGAAGAGGTGTTTTAAATGTTTTACGATGAGACACAGGCAATTAATGCTTGTGAAGAAGACCCGTCCTTGATATTTGAACTTATCAAAGAAGGACATCTAGATTTAGTAGATAAACTATTAAAGAAGAAAATAGTTAGGTTAAGTACTATAGACGAGGGTGGAAATACTGTTTTAATGAGACTTTTAAAAAGTAAGAAATATGATTTAGTAGAAAAATATATTAATGATATAGATAGTGATATTAATCATCAAAATAAAGATGGTAATACCTTATCTCATTTACTTGCTACTAAAAATTATCTTCATACTGCAAAAATCATTAAAAAGTTAAAAAGAAATAAAGAGATTAATCCTAATATTAGAAATAATGAAGGAAGGACTATTCTTGATATTGCAATATCTACAGGTAATTTATGTACAACTCTAAAACTATTAGAAGATAAAAGATTTAATAACATTGATTTAGTATCATTTAACAATCTATATAATACTTTTATTAAAAGTGATGAGTTTGGTAAATATACTAAATTAACTAATTTAGAGACTATTGTAAATGAATTATCTAAGAAAGCTAAGTTACTACCTAAAGTAAAAGAAATAGTAGATTTAGTTAAGAAGAACTTTGATATCATTAAAAATGAACTTATGAATAATAAATTAACTTTCATGGATAATATAGTAAAAAATGTCTTAATGGAAGTAACAGTATAAAGAAGAAAAATAAATTCTTCTTTTTTTAATGTTTATATGCTAAAATATAACTGTTTAGAAAGAAGTGATAAATATGCATTTACCAGATTTTAAAGTCGCTCGTAGTAGTACAAAAATAGATTATAAAAAGAAAGAATATAACTTAGATTCTAAATATCTTAATAAATATAAAGGTAAAAAGTGTTTCTTAAAAACTTATGGCTGTCAAATGAATGAACATGATAGTGAGAATATTAAAGGTATATTAGAACTATTAGGTTTTGATTTTACTGACAAAATAGAAGATGCTGACTTAGTCTTATTAAATACCTGTTCTATAAGAGAAAATGCCCATAATAAAGCTTTTGGATTACTTGGGAAAGCTAAACATATAAAAGAGTCTAAAAGAGATTTAATGATAGGTTTATGTGGATGTATGGCTCAAGAAGAGATAGTTGTTAATACTATTATGAAAAAATATCCTTTTGTAAACTTTGTTATTGGTACTCATAACTTCTATCAACTACCAGAAATACTAGAGAAGAGTGAAGAGAAACAACAAATAGAAGTTTATTCAAGAGAAGGAGACTTAATAGAAGATTTACCAGTAGATAGAACTAGTAAATATAAGGCTTATGTTAATATTATTTATGGCTGTGATAAGTTCTGTACTTATTGTATTGTTCCTTATACTAGAGGAAGACAAAGAAGTAGAGAAAAAGAAGATATCTTAAAAGAAATAGATAATCTTATTAAAGAGGGTTATAAAGAAGTAACTCTATTAGGTCAAAATGTTAATGCTTATGGTAAAGATTTATATGATAATTATTCTCTTGCCGAACTTCTAGAAGATGTTGCAAAGACTAATATCCCTAGAATTAGATTTATGACAAGTCATCCTTGGGATTTTACTGATGAAATGATAGAAGTAATTGCAAAGCATCCTAATATTATGCCAAGTATTCATTTACCAGTACAATCAGGTAGTGATAGAATTCTAAAATTAATGGGAAGACGTTATACTAAAGAAAAATATTTAACATTATTTCATAAGATGAAAGAAATGATTCCTAACTGTACAATCTCTACTGACATAATTGTAGGCTTTCCTGGCGAAACAGAAGAAGATTTTGAAGAGACATTAAACTTAGTTCGGGAATGTAAATATGATAATGCCTATACTTTTATCTATTCCCCTAGAGTTGGTACTCCCGCTACCAAACTTCCTAATAATACTACTAAAGAAGAAAAAGAACAGAGACTTTATAAACTTAATGATATAGTTAATACTTATTTTAAAGAAAATAATGAGAAACTTGTAGGTAAAACAGTACCTGTTTTAGTAGAAGGTATTAGTGATAAAAAGAATGAATACTTTGGTTATAGTGATACTAATAAATTAGTTAATTTTACAGGTGATGATGTAGAGATTGGTAGTATTGTTAATGTAATGATAACAGAAGCGAAGACATGGAGTTTAGATGGAAAAGTTAGTAAGTAATGAAGAGATAGAAGCAAAAGGTTTAGAGTTAGTAAAAGTAATTGAAGATAGTAATGATTATAAAGAATATTTTGAACTAAAAGAGAAGATTAAATCTAATAAAGAGATAATGGAAAAGATAGATAAAGTTAAAGCCTTACAAAAGTCTTATGTTAAAAGTGCTTATCTTGATAATAAAATAAAACAAGAGCTAGATAAAGAATTAACTAATTTAGAATCTATTCCTATTTATAAAGAATATCTAATTAAAGAAAAGAAGATAAATAATATTATGATAAATATAAAAGAAGGACTTAATGTTATCTTTGATAATATCTTAAATAATAAAAATTCTTAAAAAAGTATGAATTTTGTAAATTGGCCTCTATTTTAGGGGTCAATTTTGCATTTTCCTTAGGTGAATTTAATAAATTCAGCCTCTTTTTTTATTGAATTTACAAAATTCCCTTTTTGCATTACTTCTCTCCATGTGTTAGAGTGTAGGCATCTGCAGATAAATCATTGTTGTTGGAGGTAAAAATATTATGAAACAAGAAAAAAATAAAGAAAAGAGTGAGAAGAGATTTATTAGTCTTTTAAGTGATACTACATTTAAGCATTTCTTTAAAATAGAAGATTATAAAGAGTTCTTTAATACTATTATTAAACCTATTATTAATATGGATATTAAGGACTTTAAGTTATATGATGCTGAGTTAAACAGTGGTAATGAAAAACGTGATTATCGCCTAGATATATTACTTGTAAGTGATCTAGTTGATATAGTTATATCAATAGAGATGAATCAGTTTCCTAGTGAAGAGACAAAATATAAAGATAGGTTATATGTATATGGCTTACTTGCTAAAAGCTTAAATAGTGGTGAAGATATAAAGAAGAAGAAAGTCATTCAGATAAACTTTAATAAAGAAAAGCATCCTTATGTCAGTAAAGGTTCATTCTATTTAATGGATAAAGAAACTAATAGAGAAATAAAAGATTTCGAAATATACGAAGTGTATCTTGAAAATTACAAAGGAATAAGATATAATGGAGACAATAAAGAAGAAGCATATCTATCTTTATTAACTGCTACCTCTTACGAAGAATTAAGAGAAATAGCAGGAGATGATAAGGAGGCATTGAAAATTGTGGATGAATTAGAAAGACTAGGACTTAATGATAATTTTGGATTAGCTTATGATAATGAGATGATGCAGAAAAAAATGATTAATACCGCTCGTAACTGGGGATATGATGATGGTAAAGAAGCTGGGAAAGCGGAAGGTAAAGTTGAAGGAATTGAAGAAGGTGCTAAGGCAAAAGAAATAGAAATTGCTCAAATAATGCTTAAGACAAAAGAGCCACTTGAAAAGATTGTGAAATATACAGGCTTAAGTGAAGAAGAGATTAATAATTTAACAGTTGAATAACTAAATAGCAATGGGAGGCATTGAAAATTGTGGATGAATTAGAAAGACTAGGACTTAATGATAATTTTGGATTAGCTTATGATAATGAGATGATGCAGAAAAAAATGATTAATACCGCTCGTAACTGGGGATATGATGATGGTAAAGAAGCTGGGAAAGCGGAAGGTAAAGTTGAAGGAATTGAAGAAGGTGCTAAGGCAAAAGAAATAGAAATTGCTAAAAATCTTCTTAATAAAGGAATATCTATTGATTTAGTGTCAGAAAGTACTGGATTAAGTATAGAAGATTTAAATAACTTATTAGAAGATAATGATTAGACAATTAATAACTGTAAGGAGGCTATAATATTATGAGCAAATCAGAAAATTTATGGCTTAATGATAATTTTGGATTAGTCTATGATAATGAGATGATGCAGAAAAAAATGATTAATACCGCTCGTAACTGGGGATATGATGATGGTAAAGAAGCTGGGAAAGCGGAAGGTAAAGTTGAAGGAATTGAAGAAGGTGCTAAGGCAAAAGAAATAGAAATTGCTAAAAATCTTCTTAAAGATGGTATACCTATAGATGTAGTATCTAGAAATACTGGTTTAAGTATTGAAGAACTTAATAAGCTAAACAATTAAACAAAATATAATAACTAGTTATTAAATAAGGAAAGAAGCATATTGTGAATTGTTTCTTTCTTTTTGTTAATCTGTAAGTTTTTTGTACTTTTTAACTAGATAAAGCATAGACTAAATTAGAGGAGGGAAACGTATGGCATCTTTTAAAGAAATAGTAACAAAAGCAGTTATTGGTAAAGGTAAGAAACAATTTACTGATAACTTATCGTTACAAGTAACTAATAGTCCTAATACAATTCTTGGGTGTTGGGTAATTAATCATAACTTTAGTGGTACTTTTTCAAATGGAGTAGTAACTATTAATGGAAGTTATGATATTAATATTTGGTATTCTTATGACAATGATACTAAAACAGAAGTATTAAAAGATACTAAAAACTATACAGAAACTATAAATGTTCAAGGAACAAGTGATACAGAAAATGAAGAAGTAATTATCAGAAGTCTAAGTGGTCCAAGTTGTAGTAAAGCAGAGATTAATGGTAGTGTTATTAACTGTACTATAGATAAAACCCTAGGTATAGAGTTAGTTGGCGATACTAAAGTACGTATCAATACTCTAGATGAAGTAGATGACTGGGAAGAGATTATGGATAGTGATAGTGAAATAGATGAGCGAATTGATGAAGAAGTAAATGAAGAATATTTAGATAATCCCACTGAATAGTTCATAAAGACTGTTAACAAAAAAAGGTTGACAGTCTTTATTTTTTTATGTATAATTATAACAGTAAAAAGAAAGGAGCTGTAAATATGGCAGTAAAATTAAGATTAATGAGAATGGGAGCTAAGAAAAGACCATTTTATCGTATAGTTGCAACAGACTCAAGAAGTAGAAGAGATGGAGAATATCTTGAATTAATTGGTACTTATAATCCAATAAACAGTGAAAAAGATGTTAAAATCAATGAAGAAGTTGCTCTTAAATGGTTAAATAATGGGGCAATACCATCTGATACTGTTAGAAATCTATTAAAAGAAGCAGGTATAATGAAAAAATTTGCTGAATCTAAAGATAAAAAGGAAACAAAATAATGAGTTTAGTAGAATTAACAGAGAAGATAGTTAAAAATATCGTAAAAGATGAAGATGCTGTTTCTGTTAAAGAATTCCCTAGTGAAAATGATAAGGAAATAATTATAGAAGTATTAGTATCAGATTCTGACATTGGTAGAGTTATCGGTAAAAATGGTAGAACTGCTAATGCTATAAGAACTTTAGTACAAGCTAGTAGTTCACTAAAAGATAATAAATACGTAAAAATTAATATTGATAAGTTTTAGGGGTTACTTAAAGTAATCCTTTTGTTATTGGGGGATGTTATGGATTATAGTTATGAGGTAATTAGAAGTGAATTAATAGATATCTATGGTAATATTAAAACAGATAAATATCTTAAAAAGAATTATTATAATTATAGAAAACTTTTATTAAGTTTAAGTGAGATGAAAAAGCAAGATAATAATGGACCATTAAGATATTTTTCTAATGATGAGATTTTATCTTTAGTAAGTAATTATCTAGATAGTTATTTTAATTGTTATACTAAAGACTTTGCTAAAACAACTATTTTAATGTATGATGTTGATACGTTATTAAAATATTCGAATGCAAGTGATGAAGATAAACTCAATGATGAGTTTAAATATATTTCTCTAACTAAAGAAGAAGCAGAGAACTTACTTATCGCCAAAGGAGTAACAGACTTTGTCTTTAATGATATAAAAGTCGTAAACTATAAAAATATTTCAACTTCTTTAAGTATCACTCATGAATATACTCATAAGATTCATAATAATAATGATAATAATAAATATACAGAAGAGTGGTTTATCTTTAGTGAATACTTAGCTTATTATAATGAACTATTATTTAAAGAATATCTAGAGTCTTTAGGATATAAATCAGATGTTACAATCGCTATTAATAGCAATTTAATTACAACACGAGGACAGATTAAACTCTTTAAACTAATGGATGACTTATATCATGGCAAAGATATTAGTTTAAAAGATTTAAGAATAATAGATACAAGTATGGAATTAGATAATATTCCTTTATTTGATTATCCTCATCTAATTGCCTATCTTGCTAGTATTAGTAAATATGAAGAGACTAAAAACTTATCATTATTAGATAGAACCAAAGAATTAAATGAATTATTAAGTACAAGTATAAATTGTAAGGTTATAAAAGAAAATTATCTTGATATAAATGATAGTGAAACAGTAAAACGACTAATAATGAATTTTAATAAATAATTTAAAGCTTATTGTCTAAAAGTAAAAAATATATTATACTTATTATAAGATTGGAGGTAGTACTAATATGAAAAAACGTGTATTAAGTGCTATTATTATGATATTAATATTTGTACCATTATTATTTATAGGAGGTATTCCTTTTTCAATATTAATGACTGTACTAGCTTTAGGAGCAATGCATGAGTTAATAACAATAAGAGAAAAAAAGAAAGAGTTTCCAACTCTTATTAAAATAATATCTTATTTATTAATTATATTTTCTTTAGTTTTAACTTATAATCAAAATATTTATAGTTATAATATAAGTTATCAGTTAATAAGTTTTATTATTTTATTATTTCTATTACCTATATTGTTAAAGAATAAAAAAGAGATGAATTATGATATTAATGATGCTCTATATTTAGTAGGATCTCTTCTATTTATTAATATTGCATTTAATCTAATTTTGGTAGTTAGAAATTATAGTTTAAATTATTTAATTTACTTATTACTTATAACTGTTATAACAGATACTTTTGCTCTTATAACAGGTATGTATATAGGTAAAAATAAACTAGCTCCCACTATTAGTCCAAATAAAACAATAGAAGGATTTATTGGTGGAGTTTTAATGGGGACTTTTGTAGCAACTACATTTTATTATACTGTAATAGATCCAGGTATTTCTTTAGCAATATTAATACTTACAACATTATTCTTAGCAGTAGTAGGACAACTTGGTGATTTAGTATTTTCATCTATTAAGAGAACATTTAATGTTAAAGATTTTTCTAATCTTATTCCAGGACATGGAGGTATATTAGATCGTTTAGATAGTCTAATTTTTGTAATTTTAGCATTTATATTAGTAATGGGATTAATTTAGGAGGCAACATGGTTGCATTAATATTATTCATAATATTACTAGGTTCAATTATTTTTATACATGAAGGAGGCCACTTCTTATTCGCTAAATTAACAGGAATATATGTTTATGAATTCGCTCTTGGTATGGGGCCTAAACTATTTAGTTTTAAAAAAGGTGAAACAGAATATTCCTTAAGAGCCATTCCTATAGGAGGCTTTTGTCAGTTAGCAGGAGAAGAAGGAGAAGAGGAAGACTTACCAAGAGAAAGGACATTACCTGGTAAGAAACCTTGGCAAAAGTTTTTAGTAATGTTCTTTGGAGCAGGATTTAACTTTATTTCTGCTATCTTAGTATTATTTTTTATTTCTCTAGTTTGGGGAGCGACTTCAACTGAACCAATATTATCTAGTGTAGAAAAAGATACTCCTGCTTATGAAGCTGGACTTAGAAAAGGGGATGAAATATTAGAAATTAATGGTCATGATATTTGGACTATAGATGATATTTCTCTTTATATAACAATCGCTGATACTGATAAAGCTAATGAGTTTAAAGTAAAAAAAGAAAATGGAAGCATTGAAACATATAAAATAAAACCAGAAAAAACTAAAGTAGATGGGGATGAAAGATATGTTTATGGTATAGGTATGCAAGGAGAAGAACTTCATGGCTTATTAGCATCTTTAAAGTATACAGTAGTTAAAACAGGTTCTTTATTTAAACAGATGGGTGTAACACTACTTAATTTATTTACTGGAGGAATTCATTTAAATCAATTAAGTGGACCAGTAGGAATATATGAAGTAGTAGGTTCGCAAGCTAGTGGAGGACTTGCTAGTTTACTTTATTTATTTTCCTTCTTATCAATAAATGTAGGCTTTATTAATCTTTTACCACTACCAGCTTTTGATGGAGGTCATATTTTATTTATAATAATTGAAAAGATTAAGGGAAGTCCTGTTAAACCTGAGACAGAAGCAAAGTTCCATGCTGTAGGATTATTCTTATTAATGTTATTAATGATATATGTAACATTCTATGACATATTGCGATTATTTTAAAACAGTGTTGATTTGATCTAACACTGTTTTTTTCCCTTATTGATTAACTATTACTATGATATAACTCTTCTCTAATATTATCTAAGTTCTGGTTCATAAGAGTTAAATAATCAGTTTCTGTTTCTCTTTGGTCATCATTCAAAACTATTATTCTATTAGAATTAATAACCTCTAAACTATTAGGATAAGTATTAATTAAGTTTTGAACATTATTAGTGGTTTTTATATCTTTATAACTAAATATTTTTGTAATATCACCATTTTCTACTAAATCATTAATTTCTACTAAATCTTTTTCACTAGTATCATCATTTAATATATAAACTTTAACTCCATATTTTTCTAAAAATCTATAATTATTATCAGTTGCAACTATAGTCTTATAAGGAGCACTTTCAACAGCAAGTCTAATATCAGCATCAAGTTCTGAAATATCAACTTTTAACTCTTCATAATTTTTATCTATTTCTTCTTTTAAATAATTATTTTCTATATATTCTTTTAATCCAAGTCTTACATTCTGACTCATCATAAGCATAAATGATGGGTCTAACCATACTTCTTCCATATCATAGTCATTATCAAGAACATAAGAACTATCTATTATCTTTAAATTTTCATTATAATCTAACATGTCAACCGCTAACTTTCTTTCTCTATCAACTAATCCTGTATAGATAAATAAGTCTTTACTAGCGAAATCTCTTTTTTGCTTATTAGTAAATTTATAATCACTAGTATCAACTCCATCAGGATAGATATTACTAACTTTAGCATGTTCTCCATAAAGCCTTTCTATAATATATTCATTAGGATAATTAGTAGTAACTATCTCAATATCCTCCATATCATCACTTTTACAACCTGTAGTAGTTAATAAAATTGCTATACCAAGGAAAGCAATCTTACCTAAATTTTTAACACTTCTTTTCATTCTTTTTCTCCTCTCTAATAACTGGGTCATATCCAAACCTTGCTCCAGGGTGACATCTAAGTATTCTCTTAAAGCCAAGAAAAAGTCCCTTTATAGAACCATATTCTTCTATCGCTTCAATAGTATAATTAGAACAAGTAGGATAAAAATGACAAGCACCATGACTTGCTAGTGGCATCTTTTGATAAAGATGAATTAAACTAATTAATATTTTTTTCATATTTCTATTGTACAATAAAAATTAGTGTTAATCAATTAGAAGTGAAAAATTAACCTAATAAGAAGTGAGATATTAACATAAAGATAAAACCTATACTAAAAAAGATAAAGGTTAGTTTTCTTTTTTTATAACTTAAAGATTCACTAAATAGTTCATAAATACTAATATGTATCATAATCCCCCGAGTTTTTCAATAGGACCAATTATTAATATATATCAAAGCCTTTTAGTATAAGGCTTTTTTCATGTCAATATT
>CALVIV010000041.1 GCA_944331935.1 uncultured Bacilli bacterium
AATTCTTCAAAGTAAGGACTTTCACCATTATTCTTTAATTTTTCATCATTAAGTACAAACCCTTTAATCATATATTCTTTTAATTTATCATTTGCCCATTTTCTAAAATTAGTTCCAATATCAGATTTAACTCTAAAACCTATAGCAACTATCATATCAAGATTATAATACTTCATATCATATGTCTTACCATTTGTAGCAACTGTTCGGAATTTCCGAACAGTTGATTCTTCCTCTAGCTCCCCCTCTTCGTATATATGCTTTATATGTTCTGAAATATTAGATTTACTAGAATTATATAATTTTACTAACTGTGCTTGATTTAACCAAACAGTACCATCTTCTATTTTTACTTCAATATTCTCTTTTCCATTTTCATCTTTATAAATAATTATATTTCCAAATTCACTCATATATCTCTCCTTATGCAATGCAAAAATAATATTTCTTAAAACTAATATCAATTATTAAGAATTTTTTACCTATTCGAATTTTTCGAATAACTTAATATAATAATTAATATTGCTAATTCAGCTTATTTTACTAAGCCATACTTTTATATAAATGTTTTAATGCTTATTATTTTAACATTAGAAAGAATGTTCGTCAATGATAAATTTAAATAAATGTTAAAAATTCAAAAATATCACTAGTAGTAACTTTACTAAAGAAAATAATAAGGAAAGCGATTAAGATAAAAGGCCCAAAAGGTATCATATGTTCTTTATTTTTATAAAGCAAGTATAATGATACTGGTAATGCTATTAGGGATGCTAAAAAGATAGTTACAAGGCCTAAAAAAGGATCTATAACAAGACCTAAAACAAAGAATAATTTAACATCTCCTCCACCTAAAGATTCTTTTTTAAATAAAGCATTACCTAACTTCATTAAACAATACATAAAAAAGAAAAGTAATGCTCCACTTAATATAGATAAAAGTCCACCAGTAAATCCTTTTAAGAAGAACTCTAATATTATAATAACTACACTAAAAAAGATAATTACTTCATCAGGTATAATCATATAAGTTAAATCACTTGCAAAAATAATCATAGATAAACTTACTATGCATAAAGATAAAACTAAGTCTAGTGAAAAGCCAAAACTATAATAAGATAAAGCAAATAAAATAGCAGTTACTATTTCTATAAAAGGATTTAATAAACTTACCTTCTTATGACAATATCTACATCTTCCCCTTAAAAAGATATAAGAAAATACTGGTATTAAATCATACCAAGCTAAAACGTGTCCACAACTATCACAGATACTTCTATCATTAATAAACTTTTTATTAGTAGATAGCCTTAATCCTACACAACAAAAGAAAGACCCAAAGACTAGGCCTATTATAAAGAAACAAATAATATATAATACTTCCATATAATCACCTACTGAATCTTTCCATAAATATCAAACATTGGAACAACTATTGATAATAGAATAGTACCAACTATTAAAGCTAAGAATGCTATCATTAAAGGTTCAATAAAGCTTTGCATCTGTTTAACTAAAGTCTTATGTAACACTTGATAGTAGTTAGCAACTTTTTCCATCATTAAACCTAATTGCCCAGTCTTTTCACCAGTTACAATCATCTCATAAGCAGCAATAGGAAAAGCCCACTGTCCTTTAAATGATTCTGATATATTAACACCTTTATTAAGGTTGATAATTGTTCTTGCAATAATTTCTTTATATATTTCATTATTAGTTATTTTAGCAAGTACTTCCATACTATCAGTAATAAAAACTCCATGATTTAAAAGAGAAGCAAAAGTTTTAGTAAAGTTATATACTTCATTATAAATAATAATTTGACTAAATACTGGTATATGCATAAGAATTAACTGAACATTTTTTCTGAAGGATTTGTTTTTCTTGTATAAATATACAAATATACCAGCAAAAACAAAAACACCTATAATTATAAAAATATAATAATTTACAATAAAGTCACTAGCATTCATAACGAATGTTGTAATAGCAGGTATCTCTGCATCATTATCTTCATACATTTCTACAAACTGAGGTACAATACTAACTAGAATAAAGATAATAACTCCTATAGCAATACATAAAACTATAACAGGATAGGTCATAGCAGAAACCATCGCTTTTCTTGTTTCTTCTTTAGATGTATAATAATCAGCCATATCGTCTAAAACTGATGTTAAATCACCTGTTAACTCAGCAGTTTTTATCATATTAACTAAAAGTGTTGGGAACTTATCGCCTTGTTTTTCCATGGCAGCTGATAAGTCTTGACCTTTTAATAATTCATATACAACTTTTTGATATACTTTTCTCTGCTCTGCTTTTTCACTTTGTTTTTCCAAAATTCTAACAGAATCTATTAAGGCAATACCAGCTTTTAAGTAAGTAGATAACTGTGTAAGGGAAAAAGAAAGGTCTGCTGCTGTAAATTTACCACCGATATTTATATCTATATCATAGAACTTACGAGGAACTACTTCTATTACTTCATAGCCTTCATTTTGTAAAAATAACCTAACTTCATCAGCACTTGGTCCTTCAAAAGTACCATTAATTATTTTACCACTACTACCTTTAACTTTATAGCGAAAGGAAATCAATGGTTCTTTATCTATAACAAGTTTCTCTTTAGAATTAATCTTTGATTCATTCATCATCGCTTCTACTTCTAAAATAGCAGAATCTTCTTTAGCTTTTTCTTCTCTTCTTTTAGTAACTTTACCTCTACTTAGTTTATCAACAACTGCTAAAATGCCACTATAAGCATAGTTCAATATCCGTTTAGGAGAAAGCAAAATATAATGGACTACATGATATATAAAGATAAATGGCATTGCAATTATTTCCATAGCACTTCCTCCTTATTCTTAAATTAATTATAACACTCTATTTTTATATTCACAAGTAGGAAAAATTAATCATATATTAAAGTAAAGGGAAAGGTAGTGTTTTTATGTACAATCAGTATAATATGGGCATGCCTAATTATATGCCACGAAGAGGAATTAATTGGAATAATATTTTAAATAATACCCAAAGGACTCTTGGAATAATAAATCAAGCGATACCTATTGTTTATCAAGTAAAACCATTACTTAGTAATGCAAGAACTCTTTTTAGAGTAGCATCTGCTATTAATAGTAATGATGATGAAAGAAATGAAGAAATAGATAATAATAATTATAGTGATAATGTAAATTATGAAGAGACAAAAAAAGATAGCAATGGACCTATATTTTATTTATAGGACTAACTATCTTTTTTATATTAATGAATCAAAGCTTAACCTCTTCTTTTAATAGCTTAATAAACTCTTCTATACTAACAGTAGTAGTATCTTTTTCGCCATGTCTTCTATAACTAATAGTATTATCAGTCTTTTCTTTATCTCCAAGGATTAAAGTATAATTAATCTTTCTTGTTTGGGCTTCTCTTAGTCTATAACCTAACTTCTCATTACGATTATCTAACTCTACTCTAATATCATTTTTCTTTAACTCTTCATAAACTTTATTAGCATATTCTCCCTGATATTCACTAGATACTGGTATTACGATAACTTGTACTGGACTTAACCATAAAGGAAGATTACCTTTAGTCTCTTCAAGTAGGAAAGCAATAAATCTATCAAGAGAACCAAGTATTGCTCTATGAATAACAACAGGTCTTCTCTTACTTCCATCTTTATCAATATAAGTTAGTTCAAATCTCTCTGGTAATTGATAATCTAATTGTACAGTTGAAAGAGTTACATCATGACCAATAGCACTTTTAACTTGAACATCAAGTTTAGGTCCATAGAATGCTGCTTCTCCTTCTGCTTCATAGAAGTCTGCTCCAATCTCTTCTAGAACTTCTCTTAGTTCTTGTTCACTTTTCTCCCATAACTCATCATTACCAAAGTATTTATCTTTATTATTTTTATCTCTTAAAGAAAGTCTAAAGCTATAATCTTTAAAACCAAAGTCTTTATAAACATCAAGTATCAAGTCAATAACACCTTTAAATTCATCTTTAATTTGTTCTGGTGTACAAAATATATGGGAATCATTTTGGGTAAAGGCTCTTGTTCTTTCAATTCCACATAAGGCTCCACTTGCTTCATATCTGAAATCGTTAGCAATTTCGGCGATACGTAGTGGTAAATCTCTATATGAATGAAGAGAATTCTGATACATCATCATATGATGAGGGCAGTTCATTGGTCTTAAGACATATGCTTCATTATCTAACTCCATAGCAGGAAACATATCATCTTTGTAATGATCCCAGTGTCCACTAGTCTTATATAAATCGACACTACCAAGTGATGGTGTCATTACATGTTTATAACCATGTTCTAACTCTTTATTAGTAATATAATCGACTAATGTACGTCTTACAAAGAAACCATTAGGTAACCACATAGGAAGTCCCTTACCTACTAAATCAGAAAACATAAATATTCCAAGTTCTTTACCTAATTTACGATGGTCTCTTTCCTTTGCTTCTTCTAACATTTCTAAATGTTTATTTAAATCTTCTTCAGTCTCATAACATACACCATAAATACGTTGTAACATCTTATTTTTAGAGTCACCTTTAAAGTAAGCACCACTTACTCTAAGTAATTTAAAATGTCTTAACTCTTTAGTTGACTCTACATGAGGTCCACGACATAAGTCAGTAAAGTCTCCTTGTGTATAACATGTAATAACTTCATCTTCTGGCATATTATTAATTAAATCTATTTTATAAGGATCATCCTTAAATTTCTCAAGAGCTTCTTCTCTAGTTAACTCATGACGAATGATTTTTTTATTACCTTTAGCAATTTTTTTCATCTCTTTTTCTATTTTAGGTAAATCATCATCTGTTAGAGTCTTATCTCCTAAATCAATATCATAATAGAATCCATCTTCTATTACAGGTCCTACCCAGAATTTTGCCTCTGGATATAATTTTTTAACTGCCTCCGCTAATAAATGGGCACATGAATGATTTAATGGCATTAATTTCTTATCTTCTTTAATATTTATCATAATTATTTTCTCCTTCCATAATAATAACTTCTTTTACTTATAGTTTTTTGTCTATTAACTTTTTCAGTAGGTACTAATTCCTCAAGATATGCTTCTTTTTCTAAGTCTTCTAACAGCTCTACTTTCCCAGTTACTTTATCATAGCCATAGCCTAAACTTTTAAGTATTTCTTTTCTTTTTATTTCTCTTTCTTTAGCACTCAAATTACTACTTAAAATAGCTTTTTTATTAATCGCTAATATATTGTTATAACATCTAATATTATTATCATCATCTCTTACATAAATATATTTATCAGAATCATCTTTAGAGGCTATATCTAATGAAACTGACCTAGGAGGTGTAACTCCTCTATTAATTAAATATATCGGCATATCGTTATGATGAAACCTTGTTCTTTTACGATGATGACTTTTAACTCCATACCAGCTTTCCATAAATACGTGGATATTCTCACATTGTTTTGAACTCTTATAATAACCTTTTTTCTTTCCCATATTCTCTTCTCCTACCTTATATAATAAAAAGGATGATACCACTAGGAGTGCTTGACACTACACGATACCATCCTTTTTTAACTTAATTTAGATAACGGCATATACCGGAATTACTTTGCATAACTCTACTCGTTAAGGTAGTAATAAAAGAGCTTTTCTTAACTTTCACCAACCGTTAAGTCTCTAAGATTAAAAGGATTCTTTTACCAAGTCCCTAACTAATAACGTATTTACAATTATTATTTTACTACAAATTAAAGAGTTGTCAAATCATTTTTATAATAAAACAAAATTTCTATTAAAAAATGTATCTTGTTCGATTGATTTATCATATCAGATATGCTATTATATCTACTAGGAATACCTAGTAGGGGTGTTTTTCCTCTTTCTTTCACTTTATTAAATAGGGGGTTAGAAAGGGGAAATGTTTATGAATAAGAAAGACTTTTTAATAGTTATATTGTTAATTATTATCATATTGTTGATTATTTATAGATAGTAAAATACCCTATTACAACTGTGTAATTTGGGTATTTTACCACAAACACTTTTGAGGTAAAGACCTATTTGCAGAACTAGGTATTCCTCATTTTTATTTATATGTAAATTCTCTTTACATATTCATATTATCATAAATAATTAATTTTATCAAGATATTAATCGTTGCAAAAAAGTATCATTTAATCTTTACAACATTATAATCTTATGATATACTTTAAATGTATTAAATGAGTGATACCTCATGTAATAACAAAAGTCGGAATTCCCTTGCCACAGTAGGGAGCTAAAAAACATGGGCGATTTTCATTTAGAAAGTCGTCCTTTTCTTTTATTACGTAAGGGGGATTATTTATCACTTAAAATATACTATATTGATGGAAATTACATTAAATATTTAAGAAAATTTGATAAGATAGTACCATATAATAAGACTCATACAAGACCATATATTGGTGTTGTATATGAATATAATGGGATTAATTATTTTGCACCTTTATCTAGTCCAAAACAAAAACATATAACAATGAATGAAAATGCTCTAGATATATTTAAAATCAATGATGGAATTTGGGGAATAGTTAATATTAATAATATGATTCCCGCTCCTACTCATTGTTTAACCGAAGTACTTCCTCAAGTAAAAGATGAAAAGATGTTGTAATTTTAAACTATTAGAAGAAAAATGTAAGGAATATGAAAATTTAATACTAGAAACAGTTTAAGGAAGAGTTGGTATGCCCTTCCTTATTTTTCGCCTCTCGCTTCATTTAAAAGAGTATCAAGTGTTACTAAAGTAAAACCTCTTTGTTTAATATAGTTTATTAATACTTTTAATTCAGATACATTAGATTCAGTTAATTTAACACTTATAATACTACCACTTCTTAAGTTGCCTTTGAGATTACTATAAATATTATTATCAAGTTTTAAAGTAGGTATAATAGTATGCATAGATAACTTACTACATAATTTTAATACTTCTTCATTATCATAAGTTGCATAACAATATTTTGGCACAGTACTAGTAAGGGTTTTTATTTTATCAATAGATGCTTTAAATAATAGTTCATCATATGTTTTATCATAACTAAGTACTTCTACTTCATTAGAATTAATAACGGCATTAGTTACAAAAGATGTATTACTATCAGTAAATTTACCATCTATAAAAAATGTCCCTACTACTCCCATCTCTTTTAAAATATTTAAAACGTTATCAGTATAACTATTAGTATCAATAGCAAAGACTAAAGCAATGTTTGTACTTATACCATTACCACTACTTATATATTTATCATAATAATCATCTATAGATATATTAGGTTCTACTTCTTCAAAGACTAATAGAGCATCATTATAACTACCATAACCTTTCATCTTAGTAAAACTATTATCTAAATCTATAACTAGACCATAATATCCTGGTATTAAATAATCTCCATCTACTTTAGCATTAATCGCTTCTTCTTCCTTAGTACTTCCTTTATCTTTTATCTCTTTCATAAGAGGATCATTAGATTCTAAAAGACCAATGGCTTTTTCTGTATAATAAAAAGAAAAAAGAACAAGTAATGATACAAATATCACTTCTATAACCTTTTTAATAAGAACCACCTCTATTTAATTTTATTATTAAATAAGAAAATTATTCTAAGGATATAAAGCGAAATAAGCATCACTTGCTCTTTTACTAATTCTTTTTGTAACTAACGTTGAGTAACTATTTCTTGGATTTTCCCAAGTAGAGTTAGGACTTGTTACGACAATAGACATTTTAGGACTACTTGCTGGAGCATAACCTACAAAAGCTGTAGAGACTGTATCTGTATCATTAATATAATCATCATTTGTATCTGTTGCACTTTGACTTGTTCCTGTTTTACCAGCAGGGTCATGAGAATCATCAATATAACCTCTACCTAATCCATAACTCTTATGCATAACAGCATAAAATCCTTCTTTAACTCTATTTAAATACTCTGGTTTTGTATTTACTGTATTTAAAACATTAGGTTCGAAAGTATAAATAGTCTCCCCCAAACTCTCATCATCAGTAGCAGCATGTACTTCTTTTAATAAATGAGGTTGTAATCTACTACCGCCATTGGCAAAGGTTGAAATATATTGAGATAACTGGATTGGTGTATATGTATCAAATTGTCCCATTACAAAGTCAAGTAATAGTCCAGGGGCTCTATTATTACTAGAATATCCTAAAGATTCTACTGGTAAATCTATACCTGTTTCTACTCCAAGACCAAACTCTTTAAAAGTATTTCTATAAGTATCAAAAGCACTTTCATTAATTACTAATGGTTTATTGTACTGATAAGTTGCTCCTGCTACTTTCATCGCTGTTTTAAACTGATAAACATTACTAGATAGAGCTAGAGCATCTATATCATTAATTCTACCTAAAGTCTTCCAAGAACATTTCTTTGGTGTTCCTGCTATTTTAATACATTCATCTACTTGATATTCACCTGGAGTAATAGCACCTGTATTAAAACCTACTAACATACTAGCACCTTTAACAACAGAACCATCTGTCATAGGGTCAGTCATAATACCTGTCGTACAATCTATTGTTTTATATCCACCATTACCATCACTAACTGCTTCTCTACCTGCCATAGCAAGGATTTCTCCCGTATTAGGGTCCTGTATAACAGCATAACTTCTTTTATAGTACTCGGTATTAGGTTGACCTTTAGTAGATAATATTTCTTCATTTAAAATTGCCTCTAATTGTTGTTGTAAATCTATATCAATAGTAAGTACTATATCATTACCTCTTTTTCCTTCACTAACTAGTTCTAACTCATGAGAATTAATAGTCTTATAAATTGCCTTTGTTCCTCTTAAATACTCTTCATACTGTTCCTCTAAATAACTAGTACCAACTATATCATTTAAAGAATATCCTTTAGCAATATATTCATCTTTCTCTTCACTAGGAATTTCTCCAATATTACCTAAAATCGTTCTAAAAGTATCTCCATAATTATAAACTCTTTCCCAATCAAGCTTAGTATTAAAACCTGGCAAATCTTCATTATTCTCGGCTATATAAGCATATTCTTCATCAGTAACATCTCTATTCTTTATAACTTTATCATCATAAGAGTATCCTTTATTCATTAAATAATACAAGTAACTAGCTTTAGTATCTTCTTCTGTAAAAGCTGCTAACTCATCATCAGTAACCCTTTCTATCTTAAGTTCATAAATATCATCACTATCGAGTTTTCTTTGATTATATTTCTCCCACTCTTCATCAGTTATTCTATCACCCATATCACTACTATTCTTAGCGACAAAGAACTCTCTTTTATTTCTATCAGTGACTTTATCATAATCTAGGCTTAGATGACTAGAAACAAGATAGGCAAGTTCTATCTCTTCTTTAGTTCCTCTACTTTTATCTTTATTATAATAAATAGTCTTAACGGCTTTATTATCTACTATTACTTTACCATTACGGTCAAGTATTCTTCCTCTTGGTGAACTAGGTCCTTCTACTATAGTAGTAGCAAGAGTAGTAAGTTCATCTTCATAATATGCCTGTTCTCTTAGCATAACTTGATAAAGTCTAAGGGTTATTACTAAAAATAAAACTACTAAAACACTTCCCAAAAAGAAAAATCTTTTCTTATAAGTATTACCATTAACAGTATATTTTCTTTCTTTTCTATTAATATTTTTCTTATTAACCTTTTGTTTTATCCTCATACTTAACCCTCCTTCCCTATTAGTTTATCACATATTTTTATTTTTACTACATATAAATTAAATAAAGGAGAAAAAAATGATAGAAAGAATAATTAAAAATAATATTAAAACATTAAATCCTCATTTAGTAATGGGATACTTAGAAAGTAAAAATATTTATCCAACAGAAGATGAAGCGATTGTTATTTGTAACTTTTTAAAAGAAAATTATAATATCTTACTAAAAGATAACAGTATATTACTTAATTTAAGGGGTAATATTAGAGATGATATATATAGTGGAGTGTCAACTATTATTATGAACTTAAAGAATACTTATCTCTAGAAAGAAAAACTATGATATAATCTATCATAGGAGAGATAATTATGAATAAAAAAGGATTTACATTAATTGAATTAATTGCCACTATTGTTATAATGGCTTTAATATTAATCATGGTAATGCCATCTATAATTGCATTAAGAAATAATAATAAAGATAAAGCTTATGAATATTATGGAGACAGTTTAATTGAAGCTGCTAAGATATTTGTTAACAAAGAAGGAGAAGATATTACTTCTTTAGGTACTTTAAACTTTACAGGATGTGTAGATATTTCCTATAATGATTTACTTAGTAGTGATTTAATAAAAGCTTATAATGATGAAAATATTAATTGTACCAGTGCCAAAGTAAGATATACTAAAAGTCGTAATAAGGAAAGTTATAGTATAAATCTAACTTGCAGAGATACTTCTGCAAATAAAGTAGTATATAGTATCAGTAACATTCCAAATACTACTTGTACTGTTACTGCTTACTAATACTTCTTATTAAAGATATTTCTTCTTTATATGGAGCATGACCATCTATATAAGGTGTTTCTAATATTTTAGGAACATCTTTTAATTTATCACAATCTATTACTTTTATTAAAGTATCTAAGCCTATAGTACCTTTACCAATATTTTCATGTCTATCTTTATGAGAATCTATTGGATTTTTACTATCATTAATATGAATACATTTAATTTTATTTATACCAATAAGTTTATCAAAAGATTCTAAAACCTCATCAAAATTATTTAAATCATATCCAGCATCATTTAAATGACATGTATCTAAACATACACCAATTCTATCTTTTTTAGAAACTCCATCTATAATAGATTTTATCTCTTCAAAACTTCTACCTACTTCGCTCCCCTTACCAGCCATAGTTTCAAGAAGAATCATAACATTACTATTATCTTTATCTAAGACAAGATTAAGAGCTTTAATAATATTAGAAATACCAACATCTACTCCTTGTCCTACATGACTACCTGGATGTAAGACTAAATACTTAAAGCCAAATGTATCAACACGTTTTAACTCCTCGCTTAAAAAGTTACATGAGAAGTTAAATTTACTAAGATCACCATTAGCAAGATTAATGATATAAGGTGCATGAACTATAACATTATCTTTATCAATACCATTATCTTTCATTAAAGCATCTGCTCTTTTAACATTATCTAAGTCTATACTACTTCTAATAGTATTTTGAGGAGCCCCTGTATAAAACATAAAAGTATTTGCCCCATAACTTAAAGCTTCTTCTACACTTCCAACTAGTCCTGAATCTTTTTTATATCCAACATGTGAACCAATTATTAACATAAAATCACTTCTTTCCAAAACAATTATATAATTTAAAAAGAAAAAACGTCAAGATAATATCTTTAGTTAGACTTTGTTATTATCCACTACATTAACATTGATACTTGTTTTTTAGATAAACCTGTATACTTACATACTTTAGTAATAGGTAATCCATCTTTAAGAAGAGATTTAGCAATAGACTTTTCTTTCTCTTTAGCACCTTGTTCAATTCCTTCTTCTCTAGCAATATTACTATGATACTCAATCTTTAAAGCTTCCTCTTCTTTTCTTCTTTTCTCAGGGTCATAAAGTCCTATATTATCAATATTATCTGTTAATTCATATAATCTTTTTGCAACTTCCATAAGTTCCTCGTCTCCTTTCGCTATTTTTTTGATTTCTAGATAATCATCTAACATTAATATTACTAATTCTTTGTCTAATTTAGTTAACTCTTCTTCATTAAGATACTTATTATAACTTTTCATCATATCTATATGAATCTTTTCACTAGTTTCTGTTTCTATTATGTTTTCATTATTTTTCATGTAAAATTTAGAGATATTTTCTTTTCCTAAACATTCTTCAAAGTTATCAAACATATCAAAGTTTATCTGGATTACTTTTATTTTTTTACTATACTCTTCACCTTTACTTAATAATTCAGCTTTTATTTTACAAAAATAGGCATCATTTCGTTCTATTAAACCGTCCCAGTATCCACGATTACATTCTAAGTTAATAATAAATCCTGGTAATGTAAAAATAAAATCTGATACTTTTTTCTTTTCTAAAGCATTCGCTATTTTATATTCAACATTCTGTTCTTTAAAGTTTTTAATAATAAAATCTTTGTCAAGTCCAGTTAATTTAGATATTAAATCTCCTAAATATAAAAGACATCCACCCATAATAGCTTTAAAGACACTATCAAGTGTTCCTTCATAGACAAAGTTATTAGAAATCATATACTCTCTAATCTCTTCATCAGAGACATTATCTGGAATATTTTTAATTCGTTTTTTTTCATAAAACCTCCTTGCAAGTGTTATAGCATATACTAAAAACTAATGCAAAAAGGTAATTTTGCAAATTTATCTCTAAAATAGTGGTAAATTTGCAATTTTCGCTAGGCGAATTTTCAAAATTCACCCTAAAAAGCACCCTTAATTTACAAAATTTATACTTTTTTTAAAATTTTTCACAACCTCCTTTTCCCCATCTTTTATGCATCGCCTCTTCTATCTATAATGTATCATAATAGATAAAAAGTGTCAAGAGTAGAAAAACAAAAAAAGCAACTAATTTGTTGCTCTAATTTCTCTAATTGTTCTTAACAACATATGTATTATACGTACTGATGATAATTCCCCACTATAATTTATTTTAAACGACCTTGTCAAGACTAGTGTGTAAATTTCTATAATATTTTTTCAAATTGTCAAAGAACATATATTATGAACTAATCA